>JAXFDG010000136.1:0-4531 GCA_034173665.1 Arcanobacterium sp. | reverse complement strand
CGTTTGTTACGCATTGTTGCAGCTACTCCGGTGATAATCACAAGCCCTGCAAAGGCACCAATCCCAGAAATATCTGCACCTGTTTTTGCTAGTTTTGGAGTTTTCGGTGTTTCTAGTGTTGGTGCTGGAGGATCCGCAGGGGCAACAGGCTCTGCAGGAGGTTCAATTGGAGTGTTCTCTACTGCAATTGAGAAATTAAATACTGGTGAAGTCCGGGAAAGAGTGAATGGAATCGGAGTTTTATCTAGGATGAATCCTTCTGGAGCAGAAACTTCAACAAGTTCATAAGATCCGAAAGGAATTTGAGCACTCATAGCTTTACCGGAAGCATCTGTGGTTAGAGTAGCAACTGCAGTTCCGTTTTGACGAACCTCGAACACGGCTTTTGCAAGCGGGGTGCCACTTTCGGAGTTAGTTTTATTAATCGTAACTGTTCTTTCCAAATCGCAAACTGATGGATTAGTCGTATCATCACCAATTACTGATCCACCGACCGTGGTAGATTGTTCAGCAATAACGCTGTATGAATAGTGATTACTGGTGTTTGGGTCAGCCATTGGAGCAATGTTGATACCAGAAATAAGTGTTTGCTGGGTTTCTACAAGGATGCCATTTTCATCTGGTGCTTTATTGGAGATGTAGTTATTTACTAGTCTAAATACGTAGCGATCAGTGGTTGGACCAGCAACAGAGATGGTGGAACCTTGGACGACGTCGGCCGTTACTTCATAAGGCGCAAGAGCAGCGAAGTCTACTCCGAAAGTGTCAGAGAATTTGTAATCAGCTGGCAGTTTGTAAGCTGTGAGTTGAGCATTTGCACCAAAAGGAGTTGCATTGTCGAGTGAGTAATAATCGCCGGTAAATCCATTTGGAAGTTCAACGCCCTGTGGATTTAAGTAGAATACCTGTGTATACGAGGTGTTGGCTGGGTCAATCTCAAGAATTGCAGAGAAGAAGGAATAAGAGTTTGTGCCGCGGGAAGTTGGAACATTTCCTCGGTAATCAACGTTGTAGCTGAAAGTATTAGTTGTTCCAGCAAATGTATTTGTGAATTCACGAACTCCGTTTGTGGTAACCACATTTGGCTTTACTAAGAAAGATTCTGAGTTCTCTACGTAAACTTGTTCTTTACCTTCGATAAAAGAAGTAAGGGTATAGGTAACCTTGTTTGTGGTGTAGTCAAAAGAAGCAGTTGCAAGGGTATGCTTTGTGCCGTTTTCGTCGGTTACAATCAAATCGTTTACAGTAACTGCCTGAGCTGCTTTGAAGCCACCAACACGAGCAGCTGGGTCGAGTTGGTAAGTAAAGAAATCACCTTGTTTGAGAGTGCCGTCGTTTACGAGTCGGCCTGAAAAATCTTCCACAACATATGAATATTCATTAATTGATGCGGTTTCTGGAAGAGTTTCCATTTGTCCGGTATTAAAATTGTATCCATAGAGGTATTGATCGAGCACTGCTTCTTTAAATAGATTCGAAACATCCCGAGGAGCTTCACATTGAATCCCGGAATACAGTGGATTAGATTGATCTGGAGTTACCGCATTTGCAGCGGAAATTGGGGCAATCATCGCAAATGATAGCAGCGACGCGGAAAGTAGCATCAACTTTCGGGGTTTCACGGCCTACTCCTTTGAAAATTCTCAATGTTGTCTAGTGTTATCGACAATGAGCGTATTTAGCAAATATCGATTTGGCATAATTAGGACATAATTAATTGCCGGGTTAAAAAGGACAATTTCATTAAATCTTTTCCTTATTTAGCATGCCAACTTATGCGTTTATTTGTGAATAACTTAATCTTTGGTATCTTTCCAGATTATTCAGAATTTTTACCGAGTATTGATTTTAAAAATTCGTATTAAAACCAGTATTTGTTTAATATGAACCGTCGCTGTGATCAAACATTCGGTAAGGTAAATCTATGGTTGAAAAGAATAACGATAATTTAGTTGAAGTAGCTGAAGTGGAGAGTTTCACGCTTGACCATACGGCAGTAAAAGCTCCCTATATTCGATTAATTGGAACAGAATCCGGTCCGCGTGGAGATGTTATTTCGAACTTTGATATTCGTCTTGTGCAGCCAAATGAACAAGAAATTCCAACTGCCGGGTTACATACGATTGAACATACAATTGCTGGACTACTGCGCACTCGCTTAACTGGGGTAATCGATATTTCCCCTTTTGGCTGCCGCACAGGATTCCATTTAATTGTTTGGGGAGAGCCAACTCCGCGTGAAGTCGCCGTTGCTATTAAAGCGAGTTTAGAAGATATTGCGCAGCGTATTACTTGGGAAGATGTTCCAGGAACAACTGCGAAAAGTTGCGGGAATTATCGAGATCATTCATTGCATTCTGCAAAAGAATGGTGTGCAGAAATCCTGGCAAAAGGGTTTTCGCTGAATGCTTTTAATCGCAATGAAATAGTTTAATGAACAAAATAATTAAAAGTTCAGAAATGGTTCAGAAATCAAAACTGGAATAAATTCATTAATTACAGAATTGTTTTAAGTCAGGCGAAGTCCTAATTAGGTAAATATAATCATTTATATGGATTACCAATGGCGGCAATACTCATTAGCACATTCAACTCCGACAAAGAATTTAGAACCAGCACCTAAGACTATTCCTGCAAATAAAAACCAAATCCCTTTTGGCGTATATAAGGGGGAATTGCCGCAAATAAATTTTCGCAGTCTTGCAAAATTTTTACAGATAAACCCGTTGCGGCGAAGAATTGCAGAAAAGCAATGGAGATTTGCCAGTATTTTTACTGACGAAGTTGTTTGCACGGCAGCGATTGTTCATGTGGGGGTTGTTAATGCATATTTTGCATATATTTTTGACCGGAAAACTAAGATTCTTCATGAAATAAATGGAGAATATCCGGCACCTTTTGGCCCAAAGGTGAAACTAATTCCGCACCGTGAACGCGTTACTTTTCATAACGATGATGTGGATATAAATATTTTCACAAAGCTTTGTGGGGCAGTTGAATTAGATGTGAGCACTCCCGAATTTTCTATCTCTGCTACTTTGCAGGCACCTGAAAATCCACTAGTTCTGGTTTCACGAGTGCCTGATTTTACTGCTGCGCGAAAAAAAGATTCAGTAAACGTGACCCGGAAATGTTCTGCGATGGCCGTATCTGGTGTTGCATACATTCAAAATCGACGCATTGATTTAAATTCGGGATACGGAATGGTTGACGATACGGCTGGACTTCTCGCAAGGCGCACCCATTGGAATTGGGTTAGTGCAAGTGGTAAAAGTGCAACAGAAAATAGCCCGGTTTGGGGTGTAAATTTGGTGGCAAAACACAATGACTACGACTATACCGAGAACGGCATTTGGCGTAACGGTGAATTAATTTATGTGGGGCGAGCAAATTTCGATTTCAATGAATCCGATCCAATGGAACCGTGGCATATATTTACTGACGATGACGTCGTTGATCTATGGTTTAAACCAGAAGGTTGCCGGAGAGGAAGGTATGAAACACCAATTTTTGCAAGTATCTATGATTCACCATTAGGGTCATACTCTGGCACAATTTGCGGAGAACGAGTAGAAGCTTTGAACGGATTAGCGGAAAATCATCAGGCTTTATGGTGAAGACCCTGTAACCCTGGAAGATAAATATAAATCAGTTAGATTATCGGGCTCCAAATATTGCTTGCCCAATACGCACGATATTTGCTCCTTCGGCAATTGCCCATGCAAAATCTCCAGACATTCCCATTGAAAGCTCGCCGGCTTCAATAAGCTCTCCATGAGTTATTTTTGCAGTGTCACGTACACGTCTGAGTTGCGCAAAACAATCTCGCACGAGTTTCTCTTGGTCACTAAACACTGCAAGAGTCATAAAACCTTGGATTTCTAATTGTGGTAATTTGCTCAACGAGTCTAAAAATTCAGGAACTTCAGCAGGTGTGATTCCTGATTTCTGGGGCTCATTTGAAGTATTTACTTGAATATAAACCCGTAGTTTACGATTAAATGTAAGCAAGCGTTGGTTGAGCTCTTCGGCAAGACGGAGGCTATCAAGAGCTTGGAATTCATGAGCGAATTCAGCAACATCTTTTGTTTTATTACGTTGAAGATGCCCGATTAGGGTCCAATTAATGGGAAACTCGTTAAGTTCTTGCCATTTCTGTTTGGCTTCTTGAACTTTATTTTCCCCGAGTGTCGTCATTCCAGCTTCTACAGCTAAGCGTAACCGCGCTGTGGGTACAGTTTTACTGACGGGAAGTAGACGGATTTCAGAGCTTTTCCGCGAAGCTTGCGCGGCGGCGTCGGCAATTCTTTCGCAAATATATTCGTAATTATTACGGAAATCTGCAATGGAATTTGGCTCTGAAATAAGCTGCGTAAAGCTATTGTTCATGCTTTAAGTGTAACGCTTTTCCCGTGGTATTCTTTTTGCAATAACCTTGTTATGAGACTTATTCATAATTTGATTCAAAAATCACTTCTTGGGGAGAATGGCTAGTTATGCAGGAATTAAAACTCGACGTCTTGGTGATTGG
>JAXFDG010000135.1:0-6544 GCA_034173665.1 Arcanobacterium sp. | reverse complement strand
GATGTGGTTGCTTATGCAGGTGAGGAGTATGGGGTTGGCCCAGCGAACTTCCTAGATATCGGTGGCGGCGCAGATGCTACCGTAATGAGCAATGGGCTCGACGTGATTTTAAACGATCCAGATGTTCGCTCAGTGTTTGTGAACGTATTCGGTGGAATCACTGCTTGTGACCAAGTAGCTGCCGGTATCGTAAAAGCGCTTGAAATTCTCGGCGATAAAGCAACCAAGCCAATCGTTGTTCGGCTAGATGGAAATAACGTAGAGCTTGGGCGCCAAATTTTGGCCGAAGCAAATCATCCACTCGTAATTACTGAAGCTACTATGGACGGCGCTGCAGCAAAAGCTGCGACCCTGGCTGCAAAGTAAAACTGCGAAGAGAAAAGGAAGACGACGAAGATGGCAATTTTTCTTGATCGCAATGACAAAGTAATTGTGCAAGGTATGACAGGCTCTGAAGGACAGAAGCACACTCGGAGAATGCTTGGTGCTGGAACGCAAATCGTTGCCGGCACAAATCCACGAAAAGCTGGAACAAGTGTTGATTTCGAAGTAGAGCCAATCGGCTGGGGGAAAGAAACCCGAACTGCGGGAACTGTTTCTGTTCCCGTATATGGCACGGTAGCTGAGGCTAAAGAAGCCACTGGTGCAGAAGTTTCAGTGATTTTTGTGCCACCAGCTTTCACCAAGGCGGCAGTAGTTGAAGCAGTGGACGCAGGAATGCGTCTAGTTGTAGTAATTACCGAAGGCGTTGCAGTGAAGGATTCGGCAGAATTCTTCACTTATGCGCAAGAACGTGGTGTGCAGTTGATTGGTCCGAACTGCCCAGGAATTATCACTCCAGGGCAGTCAAATGTGGGAATTACCCCTCCAGATATTACTGGTCCAGGAAAGATCGGCTTAGTTTCTAAATCAGGCACGCTTACCTACCAGATGATGTACGAGCTCTCCGATATTGGATTCACTACTTGTATCGGTATTGGTGGAGACCCGGTTATTGGTACCACGCATATTGACGCTCTGCGCGCTTTTGAAGCCGATCCAGAAACAGAACTAATCGTGATGATTGGTGAAATTGGTGGCGACGCCGAAGAGCGAGCAGCAGCCTTCATTAAGGAAAATGTAACAAAACCAGTAGTTGGTTATGTTGCCGGGTTTACCGCCCCAGAAGGAAAGACGATGGGTCATGCTGGGGCAATCGTTTCAGGTTCTGCTGGAACGGCTGCGGCAAAGAAAGAAGCTTTGGAAGTTGTTGGAGTGCGAGTAGGCAAGACTCCGACGGAGACCGCAAACCTTGCCCGCGAAATTCTCGCAGCGAAGTAAAAGAAGTAAACTAGTAGCCTAATTAGTAAAACCGATTTCAGAGTTTGTGCCAGATACGAGACTGTTCTTCGTGTCTGGCACAAACTCTTGTTGAACTATGGGAATATAGAAGCGATGAACTCACTTCGAATTGACTCTCAGCGAATCTTGCAATTACTTCGGGCAACCTCTCAAGCGATGCTTTTGCCATTGCTAGGAATAGTTTTGCTGTGTGTATTTTTTTACGCAATAAATGCTTCATCTCCACTATTAGGAAATATTGTTTGGGCTGACTCAATTGCTTTCGGAGTGAAACTTTGGATTGCAACTTTCGGGGGAACAATCTCCATCGCCGAAATGAGTTATTCGCTTGTTCCCACAACTTTTCTCATCATAATGATTTGGTTACTTAACCGTGGTTTGCGTTTTAACCGAATTGTGACTTGGCTAGAAGCAGTGGTGGTTGCCGGATTCTCTGCTTTAATTGTGGCATTAGCTGGGGTGCTGATTAGTGAAACAGGACCCTGGTGGGTGGCAATAATTGGTGGAGCACTGGTAGGTTTTCTGACCGCTGTATGGAATGGGCGTGAAACTTTGGTTTCGCCAAAGTTAAGTAAGATTAGTATCCATCATGATGTGCGGGAAAATATTCTTCCGACTCTGAGATTGATGGTACTGGCACTATTTTCTGCAGCAATATTGCTATTGATTATCGCTTCTATATTTCATACTTCAGCGATAGTTAATGTACATAAGATGTATCATCAAGGAATTTTGGGGAATATTGGACTGGTTCTAGTCCAGATTTTATACCTGCCTACTTTTATCGTTTGGGTGGCTTCTTGGCTTCTTGGTGCGGGTGTAAACCTTGGTGGAGTTGCTGCAACTTCGGTATTTGGCACAGAGTTTACTGCGCTCCCGGGTATTCCAATGTTGGCGATAATTCCAGAAAATGGTTTTGCGGCACCTTATCTTCTTGCTTTCCCGATATTGCTCGGAGGACTTGCCGGATTCTGGGTTGTAAAGCGTCAAGGTGATTCGGCGATTTCCCGGCAAAATGCGGTGGCTGCTTGGTGTATTTCTTCAGTCTTATTCTTTGTGCTGCTTTCTGCGATTGCGCTCTCTATTTCTGGAGGGATTGGTGCTGGAGCATTAGCCAATATTGCTGTTAATCCGCATTTTTTTGGTGGATTAGCTTTATTGTTAATTTCGGTGCCGATGCTTTTAGTGCAGTTATTTATCCATCCAGATACCTGGAAAAATCGCGGAAATAAGAGTGCGAAAAGTTCTCGTGTCTATTTGAAAAAATCTCATAAAGAGGACGCAAGCTCTGAAGAATCACTGGATTCTTCACCTGAGGTCATGAAGGAAGAATCTGCAGAATCAACATCTGCTGAAGCATTAGAGCCACTAGCTGTAACATCAGAGTTATCTGTGGAAGCCTCAGACTCGTTAACCGAAGTATCAGAGCCGTTACTCAAGACCACCGAAGAAAATCTTTGATTTGTCTCAAGTAGTGGTCGCTAATAACCGAAACTACTCCTCTTAGAGTGAGACAAACTGTTTCTCCCGAGTTTCTTTTCATAAACTGAAAATGATTTTGAATATTTCATAATCTACTTTGATTCGCAATATCGCGCTTTGGGAGAAAATGATGCATATTCCGTTCAAACGGGCCCTAATTTCAGTTTATTACAAGGACGGAATTCTTGAGCTTGCTCAATCCTTACATGCAGCAGGATGTGAAATCATTTCTACAGGTTCCACCGCATCAACAATTCAAGCTGCAGGTATTCCAGTTACGGCAGTTTCTGAGATCACCAATTTCCCGGAATGTTTCGATGGTCGAGTAAAAACTCTTCATCCAAAAATCCATGGCGGAATTCTTGCTAATCGTGAATTAGCAACTCATCTTGAGGAAATGGAAAAGCTTGAAATAGCGCCAATTGATCTTGTCGTCGTCAATCTTTATCCATTCGCGGAAACAGTTGCGGCCGGTGGTAGCGTTGAAGAATGTATTGAACAAATCGATATTGGTGGCCCAACAATGATTCGTGCAGCTGCGAAGAATCACGCTTCAGTCGCAGTTGTTGCTGATCCGGCTGATTATACTCTCGCGGCAGGAGCCGCGGCTCGCGGTGGGTTTACCAGACAAGAGCGGGCTGTGCTTGCGGCAAAGGCTTTCGCGCATACCGCAAAATATGATCAAGCAGTAGCTGAATGGACGTCGTCGGTACTAACCGGAAATGAAACTCCGGGGTTTATTGGACGTTCTTGGGAACTGGAATCAGCACTGCGCTACGGCGAAAACCCGCATCAACAAGCAAGCTTGTACCGCGAAACCGGAATTGTTGGCGGGTTGGCGAATTCCCAGCAGCTTGGCGGGAAAGAAATGTCTTTCAATAATTACCAAGATATCGATGCGGCAATTCGCGCCGCCTATGATCATGAGCAACCAGCGGTTGCAGTAGTAAAGCACGCTAATCCTTGTGGCGTGGCAATTGCTGCAGAAACAGAGGATATCGCCAAAGCTCATGAGCAGGCACATGCTTGTGATCCACAGTCAGCCTATGGTGGAGTTATTGCGGCAAACCGAAAAGTTACTGTGAAAATGGCGGAGCAGGTTTCAAAAATCTTTACTGAAGTTATTGCTGCTCCAGAATATGAGTCGCAAGCTTTAGAAATTTTGCAGACGAAGAAGAATCTTCGAATTCTCAAGGTGCTTCCTGTGGCGAATAAGGGTGGAGAAGCTGCTCTTGAATTAAAAACAATTTCCGGTGGCCTGCTGGTGCAAAGTCGCGATCAGCTTGATGCCAGCGGAGATGATCCGCATAACTGGCAGCTTGTTGCAGGTGAGGCAGCAGACGCCGAAACTCTTGCCGATCTTGAATTTGCTTGGCGAGCAGTTCGCTCTGTTCGATCTAATGCGGTGCTCTTAGCAGCCGACGGCGCGACCGTGGGAATTGGTATGGGGCAAGTAAACCGTGTTGATTCCTGCAAGTTAGCAGTTGAACGAGCGAACACTCTCGGGGTGAAAATTGAAAGCAATGTGGACTCTGCTGGGGGAGCAGCCGCCGTCGATTCGGGAATGGAAGTAATCCCGCAGCGTGCCCAGGGTGCAGTGGCAGCTTCGGATGCATTCTTCCCATTTGCTGACGGTTTTGAGGTTTTAGCGAAAGCTGGAGTTCGAGCAGTGGTGCAGCCAGGTGGATCGATTCGCGATGAAGAGGTTATCGCGGCAGCACAGGAATATGGCGTCACAATGTATTTCACTGGAGCACGTCATTTTGCCCACTAAGTTCACAGTACGCCGCAGCGAGGAGCTTTCTGCGGTAAAATAGCGGCTAGCTAGGTGAAATTAGTGTCGTTTCATCGCGGCTCGTGTATCAGACATTTCAAGGAATGAACCGAATTTGAGTCAACTCCTCTTAAATATTCTTTTTGTTGTTCTCTTTACTTTCGTTGGCGCATTTTTCGCCGCATCTGAAATGGCATTGGTTTCTTTGCGTGATACGCAGATTGAAAACATGGCAGCAAAATCAAAAGCCGGTAAGAAAATCCAAAACCTCACCAGTGACTCTAACCGTTATTTATCAGCTGTGCAGGTTGGCGTAACCTTAGCCGGATTTTTCTCAGCGTCTTTTGGTGCTGCTCAGATTGCGCCACTGATTTCCCCAGGTCTTGAAGGTGTATTTGGCGCGGGAGCTTTTACTGCATCGTTTATTCTTACAACTATTGTGATTGCTTACCTTTCGATTGTCTTCGGTGAGCTTGTGCCGAAACGTATTGCGATGCAGAGCGCCGAAACTTTGGCAATTATTGTGGCCTATCCGCTGAGTGCAATCACAGCATTCTTGCGCCCGGTGATTTGGTTCCTCGGTGTGTCCACAAACTTGGTGCTGCGGTTACTCGGGCGCGATCCGAACCAGAAGAGTGAAGAAATGGACGCCGACGAGCTGCGCACTTATGTTGCCGGCTATGAGGCAATTCCTGAGACAGAGCGCGATATGGTGGTGGAGTTACTTTCCGTAGGGGAGCGTTCCGTTGAAGAAGTGATGACGCCGCGCACGGAAGTTGAATTTATTGATGCCTCCGCTCTTATTGCAGAGGTGCAAGATAAAGTTTCGAGCCTGGAGCATTCACGCTACCCGGTTCGCGACGGTTCAGACGACGACGTTATCGGCTTCCTTCATATTCGTGATTTGATTAATCCAAGTCCGCTCAAGAAAACTGTGCGTGACCTTGTTCGCCCGGTGATGTTTTTCCCTGAAGGCAAGCCAGTTCTTGCCGCCTTGACTGAAATGCGGGCACAAAATGCGCATCTAGCAATTATCGTTGATGAATATGGCGGTACCGACGGTTTGATCACGATTGAAGACGTCGTGGAAGAATTTGTGGGAGAAATTCGCGATGAATATGATCGCGAGTCTCCGGTAAAGATTGAAGTTGCAACCGGTGGAGAAGTTTCCGGTTTGCTTGGCCGAGCAGAAGTGCAGAAATATCTCGATTATGAACTTCCTGAAGGGCCATTCGACACCCTTGCCGGATTCATTATTAATGAGCTTGGCAGAATGCCAGAAGTGGGAGACGTCGTAGTTCGTGACGACATTAGCTTCACTGTGCGTTTACTCGATGAGCGGCGAATCGATCGAATCTATGTTGAGAAGGTTACCTCAGCTGAAGATGATACTACTGTGGCTGAATCAGATGACCTTGATAATGCTGAAAAGAAAGAGGTTTAGTTTCTGAAGGGGCATCCCTTCAGAAACTAAACCTCTGCGAAAATTACTAATTTCCGATGGCGGTTTATCCAACAAATCTAAAGCAATTATTATTCAGCACGTTTTTTGTGCTTGACTTCGCGCTCATTCGCCGTCGTTGATAACAATTGGAAGCACGCCAAGTTCTTTCTTGAAGTTCGGATTTGAAACTACGTAAAGCACATCTTCAAGTCCAAGCCACCAAGGGTCATAAGGAAGACGATTTTCCATATCGATGAGTTCGTCCATGTGGGAAACTGGGAAGCTTTGGATTGAGCCGTTGAATTGTCCAACGAATACTGCGCCGACATTTCTGTCATAGACAGAAGAACGCTCGTGTCCATTGCCTTGCCGTTCATTAGCTTCGGAGTCGCGATTGAAAATTGTGGATAGTTCTTCATAGAGCCATGAGGTTGCTTTATGAACCATTCGCACTGCTAGAGTACGGTCAAATGGGGAAGGGTTTCCGCCCTGCTGCATATGCC
>JAXFDG010000134.1:0-18119 GCA_034173665.1 Arcanobacterium sp. | reverse complement strand
TGTTGAAAATTTCAAACCCTTGAAGAAAGGAATCGGATGACCGTCCGTCGTGTTGCACTACTTACTGCTGGTGGCTTTGCTCCGTGTCTCTCCACCGCAGTTGGTGATTTAATTGAGCGTTATAACAAGCTCGATCCAAGTATTGAAATTATTGGCTACCAGTATGGATACCATGGTCTATTAACAGGTAACTATGTGGTATTCGATGAGGAAGCACGGAAAAACGCAGGTGTTCTTCGAGATTTTGGTGGCTCACCAATTGGTAACTCTCGTGTGAAGCTTACAAATTCACAGAATCTCGTAGATCGCGGCCTAATTAAACCTGGTGAAAACGCCCTTGAAGTTGCTGCAGAAAACCTTCGTAAAGACGGTGTGGATGTACTGCACACTATTGGTGGAGATGATACCAACACTACGGCTGCAGACCTAGCTGCATACCTTCATGAAAATGATTATGAACTAACCGTAGTTGGTCTTCCAAAGACTATCGACAATGATATTGTTCCAATCCGTCAGTCTCTTGGTGCATGGACAGCTGCTGAGCAGGCCGCTGAATTTGCCCAGAACGTAATCGGTGAGCATCGTTCCAATCCACGAATGCTCATTATTCATGAAGTTATGGGTCGTCACTGTGGATACTTGACAGCTCAGGCAGCTTCAGATTACCGTGCATGGCTTAAAGAGCAGACTTGGGTTCCTTCAGCAGGTCTTTCGCAAGAACGCTGGGATATTCATGCAGTCTACCTTCCAGAAATCACTTTCGACCTAGATGTTGAAGCGTCACGTTTACGCAAGATTATGGATGAGCAAGGTAATGTGAACATCTTCCTATCCGAAGGCGCTGGCGTTGCCGAAATTATTGAAGAACTCCTAGAAGAGGGGATTGAAGTAGAGCGCGATCCTTTCGGCCACGTTAAGCTCGATACCATCAACCCTGGGCAGTGGTTTGCAAAGCAGTTCTCGAAGGCAATCGGCGCCGAGAAGGTAATGGTGCAGAAGTCTGGATACTTCTCACGCTCTGCAAAGTCTAATGCTCGTGATCTTGAACTTATTGGCCAGATGGCAGATCTCGCAGTTGAATGTGCCCTTCGTGGTGAGCCAGGCGTGATTGGTCATGATGAAGAAGACGGTGATACCTTGAAAGCGATTGATTTCAAGCGTATTGCTGGAGCGAAGGCATTTGACACAGCGCAACCTTGGTTTGCTGAAATGATGTCTGAAATTGGTCAGGAATGGGAGCCAAAGGCACCTGCTGCACACTGATTAGCTTTCACACATTGCCCGCGAACTGAAATGAATTCCAGTTCGCGGGCAATTGTCATACAATCGCAGAATGGAGAATTTTCAGCAGGATAACGAAATCAAAGTTCCACAAACTTGGCGTGAATACCCGGCCAAACATCAACCACAGTATCCTGACGCGCAAAAAACTCTTGAAGTTACTCAAACTCTCCGCTCACTCCCACCGCTCGTTTTTGCCGGTGAAGCGGACTTATTGCGAGAACAAATAGCGCAGGCAGCTGCTGGTAAAGCTTTTATTTTGCAGGGTGGAGATTGTGCGGAAACATTTGAAACGTCCACTGCGGATCGGATTCGGGCAAAGATTCGAACGATTCTCCAAATGGCGGTTGTGCTTACCTACGGAGCCTCTGTTCCAGTCATTAAACTTGGACGAATGGCAGGTCAATATGCGAAGCCTCGTTCTAGCGCGACCGAAACATTTGACGGGCTAGAGCTTCCGTCCTACTTGGGTGACGCCGTAAATGGTTTTGAATTTACAGCAGCATCACGAACTCCTGATCCGCAGCGATTGATTGATGCTTACCACCGCTCGGCAACTACTTTAAATCTAATTCGAGCCTTTACTTCAGGTGGCTTCGCGGATCTGAATAAAGTCCATGAATGGAATCGTGGATTTGCTTCAAACCCTGCTTACAAACGGTATAACCAACTTGCTGGTGAAATTGATAAAGCAATGCGGTTTATGCGAGCTGCAGGTGCCTACTCAGACTCACTGCGAACAGTTGATTTTTATTCTTCACATGAAGCATTACTCCTTGATTATGAAGATGCATTAACCCGTATCGATTCACGTAGCGGAGAGCCTTACAATACGGGTGCGCATTTCCTCTGGATTGGAGAACGTACTCGTGATGTTGATGGCGCGCATGTAGAAATGCTTTCGAAGATCAAAAATCCAATCGGGGTGAAACTCGGCCCAAATGTAAAAAACGATGAAATCTTACAACTTTTAGATAAATTGAATCCTGAAGGTATTCCGGGGAGATTGACTTTTATTACTCGGATGGGAGCCAAGGTTATTAAAGATCGTCTCCCTGAGATTATTGAAGCAGTGCAAAATGATGGGAGACCTGTTGCTTGGGTCAGTGATCCGATGCATGGAAACACAATCTCTGCCTCGAATGGGTACAAGACTCGACGGATGGAAGATGTGTTAACAGAACTACGTGGATTCTTTGAAGTGCATCGTGAATTGGGAACTAATCCGGGTGGAATCCATATTGAATTAACTGGAGATGACGTCACGGAAGTTCTTGGCGGAAGTGAAGAAATTGTTGAAGCAACCTTGGCACAACGTTACGAAACTTTAGTTGATCCGAGATTAAATCATCAACAGTCTTTAGAAATCGCATTCCTTGTTTCAGAAATGTTGGGTAACTAGACTGTGCGGAACAGCAATCTTATTAAACAACAGTAAGTTTAATCGTCGATCCTGGTTTAACTTTTGCGCCAGAGGCCGGACTTTGTAGTCTGACTGTGCCGAAGTAGCCTCCGAGTACGCGGTCTACTTCAACTTTGAATCCGGCACTCTCTAAGATTTCTCGGGCTGTTCCTTCTTGTTTTCCGATTACACCAGGAACTTCAATTAACTCCGGGCCGAGAGAGATTACAAGTTTTACTTCATCGTTTCGGAATAAAGTTTCACCTGCTGGTGTGGATTGCGAAATTACTACACCTTCAGCAACTTCATCTGAGTATTGACGTTCAATATTTACTTTGAGTTCTTTCGCGGTGATGGCATCTGTAGCTTCTTTTTCCGATACCCCGACCGCGTTTGGAACTTCAATTGGTTCGCGACCTTTTGAAACCTCGATTGTGATTGTTGAGCTATGAGGGATAGATTCACCGGCAGCAGGGGATTGGGAGATGACTTGACCTTCAGGAACAGTTTCTGACCAATTGGCTTTAATTTCTGCCTTAAATCGAGAAGCGGTCAATTTTTCACTGGCCTCTTCTTGCGTTAATCCAATTACTTCAGGAACTTCTAAATGTTCTACCCCTTGAGAGACAGTTAAAGTAATTAGCTGTGAAGGATGGATTGAAGTGCCAGGATTTGGATTTGAAGAAATCACTAGACCTTTTGCAACTTCATCTGAATAGGCATAATTCACTTCGGTTTTGAATCCAGCAGCAGTTAAAGCTTCAATTGCTGTTTTTTCTTCGTTGCTTATCACATTGACAACTTCGACTCTTAATCCTGGACCTTCAGTGAAATACCAGTAGACGCCGTAACTAGTTCCACCAATAATTGTTGCAAGGAATGCAAAAACTGCAAGGAATTTTTTCCAACGTCGTGGCTTTTGCGAGTCCGGATTTGTCTTTTTTCCGCGCAATTTCTTTGTCGCGGTAGTCGGTTTAGGGGTTTCCGAAAGTGTGGACTCTTCTGGAGAAAGTCCTAGTTTAACTGGTGCATCGTCAATGCTTTCGGCAATAACAGGAGCAATAGATGTTGGTGCAAGCGGGCTTGTGGCTGACTCGGTGAATACTGGAATCCTGCGGATCAAGCTTTCTTCTGGGAAGGTTCCAGCGATATCTGTGAGTACGTCTAGAGCAGCACTACCATTTTGCGGACGGCGCTGCGGATCTTTTGCCGTCAATAAAGCAAGTAGTGAGTCAAAACTTGCGGGAATCCAATCATATTCATCAGAGAGGCGGGGAAGTGGGTCATTCGCATGGGACCAAGCAATAGCTAATGGAGAATCCCCGGTAAAAGGAAGTGCTCCAGTGATGAATTCATAGAGCATAATTCCCACAGAATAAACGTCTGAACTCGCAGTAATTTGATTCTTGGAAACAATTTCCGGAGCAATATAAGCGACTGTCCCTAAGACTGTTGAAGTATGCATCCCTGTAGCATCGGAAACCGCTCGTGCTAGCCCAAAATCAGCCACTTTAGCTTGGATATTTTCTTGAGAGACAACACTAACGCTGGGGAGTTCACGCTCCAGAAGAATATTTTCTGGTTTCACATCACGGTGAATTAAATTTTTTTCATGTGCAGCCGCGAGAGCTTGCAGAATTTGCTGAATTATTTGCAAACTTTGCCCAAGAGTGAAAGAGCCGTGTCTGCGCAATTCGCTCCGCAGATCCGGGCCGGTAATTAGTTCCATTACTAAGTAAGCACGGTTACCGTCTGGAGTTTGTGCAATACCCTGATCATGGACGCCAACAATATTTGGGTGATTAAGTGCCGCTGCACTGCGGGCTTCTTGGATAAATCGTCGAGTGAAGTCGGCTTGTTCCGCTAGGTGTGGATGAATTATTTTCAGAGCCACATCGCGGTCGAGGCGTAAATCGCGGGCACGGTATACACTGGCCATTCCACCGCGCGCAATGCGAGCTTGGATGAAATAACGGCCATCAATTGTGGCTCCGAGCAGTGTGTCGACGTAATTCACTATTTCAGATTACTAAGGAAGCAGGCCACCAGAGGTGACCCGCTTCGCGTGTCGATATTTCCGGTAAATATTTAGCGAAAGCTTTAATATTTGTGAGTATTAATTTCAAGTTTCAGAAATGAGCATTGTGCTGATTTCATAATTGTGCTTATTTCAAAAACAAGGCATTGTGCGAGTTTTAGAAACGGGCCATTGCGGCTTTTACTTTTGCGACGTATTTTACGGTGTCAGGACGCATGCCGTTCCGTTTTACTCCTCCTAAGCCTTGGTAGTATCCTGCGATTCCTTCGTCGAAACTACGAGCATTTTGCTGGAGCCAACGAATAATGGCAATTCCTGCCACGATATTGTCTTGAGTGTTTAGAAGTTTTAAAGGCCGACCGACCATGTTTCCTGCCCATACTCCAGAAGTGGGGATAACCTGCATTACTGAGAGTGCATTTGCTGGGGAAACTGCGCGGGCGTCGAATCCTGATTCAACATAGGCGTGCGCGAGTGCAAGTTTTGGGTCTACTCCCATTTCTTTTGCAGTTTTAATAATCATTTGTTGCACTTCAGCGCGGCTGGGGACGTTCATTGCCAGGAGCGCATACTTATTATCGTTTGCTGCGGCGACTGTTTTATCGTCATAGGTATAAGTTAAGAAAGTATTAGGGACTAGCTGCTTCCGTTCGGTAGACGTGGAATTGCTTGGAGTAGCTGCAGTGGTGGGTGTAGCTGAAACTGATTTAATAATTAGTTTTTGCCCAATACGAATTAGGGCTGGATTTGCGATACGATTATCAGCCGCGATTTTGGCAACTGTTGTTTTGTGGGCTCGGGCAATTGCTCCGAGGGTATCACCGCGTTTCACGATATAAGTAATTTCAGTTGCTTTTGCTGACGTCGTATTTGTTGCTGCCGTAGTTGTTTGGGCCGGCTTTGCAGTTGTGGTTTTAGTAGTTGTGGAACTGCTTTTTTGCGATGAAGCTGTGGAAGAAGCGGGGGTGGAAACTGGGGTTCCAGAAACTAATAACTTTTGTCCGGGGTGAATTAATCCTGAGTCTGGAAGTTGGTTTAGCCGTTTCAAAGAATCAATTGAAGTTTTGTATTTTGTTGCAATTTTCCAGAGTGAATCCCCGCGGACAACAGTGTGATAAACAGGGGTTGTTTTTGTGGTGGAGTTAGTTTCTGCCTTTGTTGCAGTTTTGGCTTTAGAAGGAGTAGAAACTGGAGCAGAGGCGCTAGTTAATGCTGCACTTGATGCGGCAGGAGTCGGGATAATTAATCGTTGCCCAGGGTGGATTAGCCCGGATGCCGGGAGCTTATTTGCGCTGATTAAAGCTGACATCGAAATTTTGAATTGGTGTGAAATTTTCCAAACTGAATCTCCAGGTTTCACAACATAACTAACCTGAGTCTGGGTTTGTTTCTTTTGCGGCAAAGTTGGCTTTACTGCTTTTGCAAGATTCCCGTCAATATGTTTTGGCAGTGGTGTATTAGTTGGAGCTGCCTGAGCAGAGGTGCCCGGGGTGAAAAGTGATGCAAGTGTTGCTGCAGCGATCGAGAAACCAACGGATTTTTTCTTTGCGTTACCCAATTTTCCCCCAAGTTTTTCTGAGAACAGAATCTTTTGACACTTGTTATTTTTGTTAAAGATGTTCTCAAAGTAATTAGTGTTACAAAAGTGATGATAGTTGAAGGTGTGGCGTGTCGTAAAGTGAAAAGCTAGAAATGAGGTATGCTTCGCAGGGAGATATTCGGTTTTAGGAGTGTTTGGCAATGGAAAATCTTGAAAACTTGCCAGTAGATTGGTATTCAATTCCTGAAGTTTCTGATTATTTACAGATTCCACAACGTGAAGTGCGAACTATGTTAAAGCAACATGAATTGATTGCAGTTCGTGGAGGAGATAATTTCGCATTGCGCATTCCAGCCCAAGTTTTGATTTTCCCCACTGACGGCGTGCCACAGATAGTGGCTGGTCTTTCTGGAACCTTGACTCTTCTTAGTGATTTAGGGTTTACCGATGAAGAACAGGTGCAGTGGCTAATTTCCGATAATTTAGAACTGGGAATGAGCCCATTGGCAGCGTTGCAAGCAGGGCAACTTCATGCGGTTCGCCGCGCGGCATTAACAGCTTAAATTTTCTAAATATTGAACCTTAAAATTTACGCGAACTTAATAAATTAAAACAATATTCGAAAATTTCAGAGGAAATCCCTAGATTTTCATAGCGTCTTGCGCACTCGGACTCGCGCGCAAGAATCATTTTTTCTTGCTTTGCTAGCGCTCCAGAACTGGTGATGATTTCTCTTATTTCATCAACTTCAGTTGGTGAAAGCGCTTTTCCAAGAAGTGACTCGAGATGAGTTAATTGTGCAGGGGTGGCAAGAGATCTTGTGAGGGCTAATAAGACAGTCCGTTTTGCCTCTGTGATATCTCCAGCTTCAGGTTTACCAGTAAGTTCACTAGGGGAGAAGATTCCGATTTCATCATCTCGAAGTTGGAACGCTTCGCCTAACGGCACAGCGATTTCATGAATTTTCCTTAAGAGCTCATCGTCTGCGCCGTTAAGACAAGCTCCTATTTGTAATGGAAGGTCTACAGAATATCGTGCAGCCTTATGATACAGAACTGAAAGAGCGTTGGAGATTTGCGCCTCGACGTCGGCACTAAAAGGAGTGTGATCATTTCGGTTGTCGAGATATTGACCGAAAGCTACTTCTGCAGACATTTGCGAAAAGAGGCGTCGAGCGCGCTGAAAACTTGGCACATCAAGATGTTCTGCACTTTCAAAAGTTAAAGTCGCCAAAGATAAAAGATAATCTCCTAGCAATATTGCAGACTTTATGCCGTATTCGAGATCGTTTCCAATAAGATTCTTCTCGCGATGCTGTTTTTGATAATTAATATAAGCCGCTGGAAATCCGCGTCGGGTTGGAGATTCATCAATTACATCATCATGAACAAGAGCAGAAAGTTGATACAGTTCAATCGCGGCTCCCGCAAATACCGGAAGTTTCTCTTGCTTTCCTGCCATAGGTGCACCGTGTGCATTAGCCGCTAATTCCCAGCCCGCACTGAGCAATAGAGCTCGCGTATGCTTTCCAGCCCCTAAAGGCTCTGTTACGTGAGTAATGAACTGCTGAAAAAAGTCAATATTTTTCATGACTGGAAATACGATATCTGGATTTATTTGGTTTTCGAGGCAAGCCTTTAAAGATTTGCGGAAAGCAGAGATACGTTCAGTCATAAATGAAAGTATAACGTAGGAAACTTGGATAAAGTTTTTTGAGCGTTATGCACAATTCAGATTTTTCCCAAATAAATACACAGTTATTTTGCAGGGAGATAATGCCGGGATTATTTCAGAGGAAACTGAACCCATGGCAAATAAAATTATTTCAAACTCAATCGGTGAACATTTAATCGCGATTACCCATTTATTGCGAGAAAAACCAAAAGAAAAAGCTGTAGTGACTGTTTATCGTCGTAAGCCTATGCAGACTCAGATAGAAACAACAACGAACCAGGAACCTCTTTCTGCATTAGACCCGTTAGGTTTCTGGTCTGCAGATTTAGATTTTGCGAAATTAGCGGCTGAAATTACTGCATTAAAACCTGATCTGCTAGTGCTTAGCATATTCAATCGAGATTCACCCAAAGCAATCCTGCATAATCAATATTTATTTTCATTAATAAAACGAATACATCGTGTACTTATGCAAATTAAAAACTTTCCTGAGGTAAAGAAAAGTCCTGAACTTTTAATAATTGGAACTAATTACAAAACTTGGAGTGGATTTTCTTTAATTCCTATAACCGACAAACCTTTAACTGCAATAAAAGACCAATCAGACCGGAATGCGCAAGCTGCAATAACAGATGCTTCATTATGCTTTGATGAAGAATATTTGCGCATTTCAGAGCGAGAGCAGACAGTAAACAAGCTCTCGAAAACCTGCAGCGAACTTGGACTTCGTTTAAATAAGTATGAATCTGGAAGTTATTTAACACTTGAGGAAAGTATTTTAAATCTTGAATTGCTTTATCACTGCGGAAACAGTTCGGGGAACTCAAAGCAGAACTTAGATTTAACTACAGAATTAGCCAAGAGCTCTCTAGAAATTCAGGAACAAGTATTGAAGCTGCGCTGTAATCAGAAAAGATTCACCGCAAAGCGTTGGAACCAAGTACTAACTAAAGTAGTGAATACTTCATCAAGAGAAGAATGCAAGCTGAATTCACAAACAATCGCAGAACTAATTTCCGCGATTTATGACGAAAGTATTCGCGATAAAGTTATTTTATTTGCCGTTAATGATGAACTGGATTCGATTTTGAACCTCGCAAAAGAACGGTGTTCTGATTATCTTAGTAAAGCCTTTAAAAAATATCCGCCAGAAGCCCGAATCAATCGAATTATTTCTTTCTTGCAATACCTGATAAAAACTTCTGGAAGAGACGACGTCGTCTTATATTCAGTAATTGCCTACTTAAATTGGTGGATTGGAAACAGAGAAAAAGCAATGAGAGCAGTTGCGAAAGCGCTCGCAATTGATAATGAGTACTCACTGGCGCAGTTAGTCGCTGAAGCTTTATGCGTTAATTTACCGCCTCCATTCGTCTCATCTTGTAGCGAATAATTAGTGGCGTATTGGGGTTAATCCGTTAGAAGGGATATAATATTGAAGTTAAATTATGCAATCTGAGTCCGGAAGGCAATCAGTGGCTACTTCAAAGACTACGAAAACCACAAAAACCGCAACAAAGTCCAAGACTTCTGCTGCAAAGACTTCGGCGAAAAAGTCTGAGAAAGTGGTGCTCGAAGAACCTAAGTCAACCGCTTTAAAGGCGGAATGGGCAAGTTATCGTGTGGCAGCTGGTCATTTAGACGAGGAAACTGCTGCAAAGATGACGAAAAAAGAACTCGTCGATTTTGTTCCTGGTGAACAGACACAGGAACTTTCGCAAGCGCAAGAAATTTCTGAAGAAAAATCGAGTTCTGTAGCAGAAAAGCCGAAAGCTAAACGAGGCCGTAAGCCAAAGGTGCAACCAGAACCAGAGGTTGAAGTATCTGCGGAAGTATCTGCAGAAGCTGAAGAAGAAATCCTTGATGATGAGCCGTCTGTAGCAACACCAGATGAGCCAGAGGATTTGTCAGATGCTGATCTTGATCTTGATGAAGAAATTGTTGATGATCCAGATGTTGAGCTTGACGACGATGACGAAGACGTGCTTGATGAAGACGAAGTTGATTCTGAAGACTCTGAAGAAGATCTTGCCGATGCGGAAACACTGAAGAAAACTGGTGTTTTTGTTGTTAAAGATTCAGATGATACCGATGAACCACAACAGCGCGTTTTAGTTGCTGGAGCAACTGCTGATCCTGTTAAAGATTACCTCAAGCAGATTGGTAAAGTCGCACTGCTCAATGCTGAACAAGAAGTTGAACTTGCGAAGCGTATTGAAGCTGGATTGTATGCGCGGCATATTTTAGAGACTCAAGAAATTGATGATGCGAAGCGACGTCGTGAACTGGTGATGATTTCCCGTGACGGGCAAGACGCAAAGAATCACTTGCTTGAGGCAAACCTTCGTCTTGTAGTATCTCTAGCAAAACGTTACACCGGTCGCGGAATGCTCTTCTTGGACTTGATTCAAGAAGGAAACCTTGGTCTTGTTCGCGCAGTTGAAAAGTTTGACTTCACAAAGGGCTTTAAGTTTTCAACCTATGCAACTTGGTGGATTCGTCAGGCAATTACTCGTGCAATGGCTGATCAAGCGCGAACAATCCGTATTCCGGTACACATGGTTGAAGTAATTAATAAGCTTGCGCGAGTGCAAAGTCAGATGTTGCAAGATTTGGGTCGTGAACCAACAGTTGAAGAGTTGGAAAAAGAACTCGTCATGACTGAAGAAAAGGTTGTAGAAGTTCAAAAGTATGGTCGCGAACCAATTTCGTTACACACTCCACTTGGTGAAGACGGAGATTCAGAATTTGGTGATTTAATCGAAGATTCTGAAGCTGTTGTGCCAGCCGATGCTGTTGGATTCACACTGCTGCAAGAACAGTTAAATCAAGTTCTAGACACTCTTTCTGAACGTGAAGCGGGTGTTGTTTCGATGCGCTTTGGTCTTACTGATGGTCAGCCGAAGACTCTCGATGAGATTGGTAAGGTCTACGGAGTTACTCGTGAGCGGATTCGACAGATTGAATCTAAGACGATGTCGAAGCTACGTCATCCTTCTCGTTCTCAAGTTCTTCGTGACTATTTAGACTAATCGAATGAACTATTCATGATTTAAGAGAATTTATTCTGTGGGGTTTGCAGTTACTGCTGCAAACCCCACAGCTGTTTCTCGCCGAACTTATTTCTGCTCTTATTTCTTTTTCTTGTTTGTTTTCTGATTTTGTTTTTGCACTAGATATTAAAAATCTAATTGGAATTGTTCCGGCACAGGAACCGGAACAAACGGTGGAGTGTATTTCCAACTTGCTGGATAAATAATGGCGCCTTGTCTGTTTGTCGCAGTATCGAGAAAACGTAATTTTTGCGACTCCTGGGTTACTAGCCAACGAAATAACTCAGCGGTAACACTTGCATCAGCCTCTGCTCGATGCTGAGTAGTGGGGATATTTGGAAGTCCGAGTCTTTTCGCAAGATTAAACAAACTATGTGAGCCGGGAGGGGTATAGAGATAGGACTGCTCCATAGTGCACACAAAATTTTTTCGGGTTAGAGCTTTAAAAGCCGGAAGCACTGGAGAAAATTTTTGTAGAAAAGATGAATCAAAGTTTGCATTATGGGCAACTAAAATTTTTCCGCGAATTTGCGAGAGTAGTTTTTGTGAAACTTCAGTCAGTGACGGTGCATCTTTCACATCGTCGTCGGTAATTCCATGAATTTTAGTTCCCTGAACTTTGCCCGAGGGCTTTATCAGAGTAGACCATTTTGCGACTGTATTAAGCTCGTAATCGAGTTGAATAACAGCAATTTCAAGAATCTCATCGAGACTTGGATTTAATCCTGTTGTTTCAAGATCAATTACGGCATAAGCAGATTGGAGACTCTGATTTTGCGATTTCATAAAAAGATTCTATGCCAATTTATTTAGTGTGACTCGTTCGGCGTGTGGCGTTACCTCGGATTATCTAAGGAATTAGTTAGTATTTCAGGGTGTCTGAAAACGGAAAAGCTCAAGAATATACAGCGCGACATCTTTCGGTTCTCGAAGGACTAGAAGCAGTACGTAAGCGCCCGGGAATGTATATCGGTTCAACCGATTCCCGTGGTTTGATGCACTGTGCTTGGGAAATTATTGATAACGCGGTAGATGAAGCACTTGAAGGCCACGCTAATCAAATTGACGTCTGGATTCATGATGATGGTTCAATTGAAGTGGCCGATAATGGTCGAGGTATTCCAATCGATGAGGTACCAGGAACAGGGGCGAGCGGCGTCGAAGTTGTTTACACCAAGCTCCATGCTGGAGGTAAATTCGGGGGCGGATCCTATCAAGCATCTGGTGGTTTGCACGGCGTGGGTGCGTCGGTTGTGAATGCACTATCAAAACGTCTTGATGTTGAAGTGAATCGTGATGGAAAAACTTGGGCGATGTCATTTCGCCGCGGCGAACCGGGAATTTTTGCAGATAAAAAGGGAAGTATTGATGCAGATGCAAAGTTCACTCCCTTTGTTGAAGCATCTGAATTGCGTATTGTTGGAAAAGTTGCGAAGAAAATTACAGGTACAAAAGTTAGATATTGGGCTGACCCAGAAATTTTTCCACGTGAATCAAAATTTAGCTTTTCTGAATTGCGTGAACGTGTTCGGGAAAAAGCATTCCTTGTTCCCGGCTTAAAAATTAATCTCCATGATTTCCGTGAAGACTCTGATGTTGATCAAGAATTACGGGAAGAATCATTCCATTATGCTGGCGGAGTCGTTGATTTTGTTGAATACCTTTCACAAGATGCTCCGGTAACTGACACAATTCAAATTCAGGGTAGCGATACCTTCCAAGAAACCGTGCAGGTTCTTGATAAGCAAAGTGGTCATCTAAAAGCACAGGAAGTGGAACGTACTTGTAAAGTAAATATTGCTTTACGTTGGGGTGCTGGTTATGACGTCCGGGAACAGTCTTATGTAAATATTATTGCAACTCCAAAGGGTGGAACTCATTTGCAGGGTTTTGAAAATGGGTTGTTAAAAGCAGTTCGGGCCCAGATTGAAGGAAAGACTCGTCAATTAAAAATTACTGCGCGTGATGCAAAAATTGAAAAAGACGATGTTCTTGCGGGATTAACAGCAGTGATTACTGTAAGTTTTCCAGAACCACAATTCGAGGGACAAACAAAAGAAATTTTAGGCACTGCCCCTGTTCGGCAGATTGTTGCAAAAATTGTTGAGTCAGCAATTACGCAGCGATTGAATTCTAATAAGCGAGATATCAAGCTAGAAAATTCACGACTTTTAGAGAAAATTGTTGAAGAAATGCGAACTCGCGTTGCTTCAAAAATTCAAAAAGAAATTTCTCGCCGAAAAAATGCTCTAGAGACCTCGACTCTTCCTGCTAAACTTGCAGATTGTCGAACAAATGAGGTTGAAGAGTCAGAACTATTTATTGTCGAAGGAGATTCCGCTCTCGGTACAGCAAAACTTGCTCGTTCGTCTGATTTCCAAGCATTACTCCCGATTCGGGGAAAAATCTTGAATGTTCAGAAAGCGACCACAGCAGATATTCTTAAGAATCAAGAAGTTTCTTCGATTATTCAAGTTATCGGTGCTGGATCTGGGCGGAGTTTTGATCTTGCTTCTGCTCGTTACGGTAAGGTCATTTTTATGACTGATGCTGATGTTGACGGGGCTCATATTCGAACACTACTTTTAACTCTTTTCTTCCGTTATATGCGTCCACTAGTGGAAGCTGGGCGAGTTTATGCAGCTGTTCCGCCGCTACATCGAGTTGAAGTAGCTGGAAGCGGAAAACGCAAACGAGAATATATTTATACTTATTCAGATGCTGAGCTACATCAAGTAATTCAAAAGTTGAAGAAGCAAGGAAAGACCTATAAAGAACCAATTCAACGGTATAAAGGTCTTGGTGAGATGGACGCTGATCAACTTGCGGAAACTACAATGGATCCGGCTAAACGAATGTTACGGCGGATTTCGATGGAAGATGAATTAGCTCTAAAACAAGCTGAAGAAACTTTTGAATTGTTGATGGGGAATGAAGTTGCACCGCGTAAAGACTTTATTATCGAAGGTGCTGCAGCAATTACTCGTGAGCAAATCGACGCCTAGTTGCGAACTAGATAAGATATAACCATGGATATTGAAACTTCCGCATCTTTAAGCCTTGATTTAGTCGCTGATGGAAAATATTCTGAATCAGTAGCACGCCGAATTAATGCTCCCGAAGTAGTCGCAGTTCCAGCAAAACATCTTGGCTTACATTGGCGCGAACTAACACTGACCGATGTGGTTGATGTTTCAAGACTTTACTTACAAGAAGCGGGCGCGCAGCTGACAGGTGAAAAATTAAGCGTAGACGAGTTTGTTTCACGACTCGAGGTTGCTCTTAGTGAGCCGAATCGTGCAGCTACTCTTGGAGGTTGGGATGCCAATGAGGTTTTGCACGCTGTGGCGATGGTGGAAGTAAATGACGATGCTTTAACAGAGCTACAAGCAAATATTTTTGCTTTTGTCGATCGTCAATGGCGTGGGCGGGGAATTGGACGTTCCCTCTTAGAATGGCAGGATGGCACTGCGCGGCAATTACTGTGCCGCGATGGACGAGATCTACCAGTGGCAATTCGTTCGCAAGTAAACTCTGGGAATCTTGATCGACGCAGACTTCTAGCAGCAGGTGGTTTTTCTCCAGTCCATCGGAAAACACTTCTGGTGCGGGGTATTGAAGCTGCAGATGTTGAACTCGGGCTTGCTGCACAGAAGCGACTCGAAGAACGAGGATTTACCCGCGTAAAGTATCACGATACATACTCAGAGCAACTGCGTCGTGTGCATAATCGTCTCACAATCACTATTGAGCGAGGCCAGCCAATTTCTCATCGAAATTGGATGAAATTTGTTTCTCGAATTGACCGTCGCTATTCCTACCTTTTGCTTAATGGCGATGACGTCGTCGGTTATACCATTTGTGTTGATAATGATAGTGAAGAAACTTTATTTGTTCGCCATTACGGGGTGGAACGAGGAATCCGGAATTCGGGAGTCGGTTCGGATTTAATTTTAGCTTTACTCGATGCTCGAACAGTTAGTGCTAAGAAAGAAATTCAGCTGCCGATAATTACCGAAGGAGCGCCACAGCGAACGTTCTTATCGAAGCATGGATTTTTAGAGGGGCTTTCCCAAATTTTATACACGATTGATCTTTAAACTCGATCAATTATGCTTCATAAAGAGATGCCTGAATTTTCTTATTTTTCTTTTTGATTGAGAAAAAACTTGGTATGGTGTCAGAAGAAAGTAGATTTATAACAAGGAATAATGCAAGAATCTCGTTGGTATTGGACTGAACTTACTTCCCACAACTTCCAAGAAGTTGTGGCCTTAATTGATGCAGTTGAACGTGCTGATAATGCTCCAGTGCGGACAACTGGACAGGAGATTGCTTCCTTTTTCCGCGAAACAAAACATTGGCTTGCTCAGGGGGCATGGGTTGAAGACGAGCTTATTGCTTTTGGTTTAGTCCGCGTTAAATCTGCAGATGAACTTGATTCTATTACTATTTCTGGTGGAGTCGCCCAAGAATGGCGTAGACGCGGTGTTGGAGCCGAGCTTTTGGATCGGCAATTAATGCTGGCTCATGGTCTGGCACGCCAATGTGCCGTAAGTTCATTCTCAGTGCAAATGTTTGTTGAATCTGATCAAAGTGATTTAGTTGCTTTAGCAACTGATCGAGGATTCAAAGTAGAAACTATCTTTTCGCAATATCGCAAAGAAGCGCTTGATTTACTGCAGGTTACCGCTGTCCCAAGTTTTTTAAGTTTGCAAAATTTAAATACAGCAGATGTATATGCTTTAGAAAGAGCTTATCGCGTAGTTCATGGCACAGATGAAAATGTGCATAGCAATTTAAACAATGATTTCCAAACATATCTTGCGGAATTTGATGCAGAATGGTCAATTGTTGCGGTAGATTCTTTTGCTGATCGTCCAGAAATAGCTGGATATGCACTCTGCTCGCAATTAGGGGCAGAAGATACTAACACCATTGAGGGATATATTGATGAAATTGCAGTTCTCCCTAAATGGCATGGACGAGGAATCGAATTACAACTCTTGCAAGCAGTGGCAAACGCGGTTTCTGAAACCGGAGTGAAATATATTGGATTAGATCTTGCTGAATCAAATCTCGCAGCTAATACTTATACCGAGCTTGTTTCAGAGTTAAAGTTTGAGCGCCTCGCTGAAACCCATATTCTGAGTAAACATTTTGAGACGCTCAACTTTGCTTAGGATCTGTTAAAAATAATGATCGGGAAACGAGCAGAACGAGTAGCTGATTGCGCACTAACCGATTGCAGTAATAATTCCTTTCGCGGTGCTTCCAGAAGCGTCTCGACGTTCGTCTAATTCTGGAAGTTCAACTGGTGCACCGGAAGCTGTGACTGCGCGTAACGGAATTTGGCCAGTAGCAGCCAGAGCAATCTGATCTTCGCCACGAAGGAAACGTTGCACCCGGACACCGCCGGTTGCGCGTCCCTTTGCAGGATAGCGATCTAGTGGAGTAACTTTCACTGAACCTGGAACAGTTCCTGGTAGAGCAGTTGCTGAATTCGCGATAGTTGCCACAGCGTAGGAAGCTAAATCTGATTCTGGAACAGCAGCGAAATGAATTACTTTGGCGCCGTCATTTAATCTGATTCCGGCAATTCCTTGACCTGTGCGGCCTTGTGGACGAACTGACGAAGCTGAAAAGCGCAGGAGTTGTGCATCGCTTGTGATCAATACTAGGACATCAGTATCTGTTGCTTGCGAAACACCAATAATTTCATCGTCATCGGAAAGTTTGATTACTTCAAATGGGGCGCGTGCCGGATAACCTGGGAGGACTCGTTTTATCTTGCCTTGGGCTGTCGCGAGAGTAAGCGGAGTTTCTGATTCAAGCGGGAGAATTCCAACAATCTTTATATCTTTTCCAAGCATTAATAAATCATTAATTGGAGCACCGGCACCTAAACTTGGGGCGCCTTGCGTCGGTGGAATTGCAGGAATATCTAGCACACGTAAATGATGAATTTCTCCCTGGGTGGTAATTACACCAATTGTTTGAAGATTTGAGGTCTGAAGAACTTGGGAAATAGCGTCATGGCTGCTTCGTTCGCCTTCGCGACTAGGGCGCTCTTCGCTTACGATTCTGGCAATTAACCCGGAGGCAGAAAGAGCAACCCAACAGTTATCATCTTCAACTTTCAGGTTTAATTGTTGCTTTGTGTTTTGAGCTGCTGCGCTGTCAGATTCTAAGAGAACAGTTCGCCGGGGAGTGCCGTATTCTTGCGAAATTTCGAGCATTTCCTGTGATACTAAAGCACGCAGACTTGCATCATTAGCCAAGATTTCTTCAAGGGCAGTAATCTTTTCTGCCAATTCATTCTTTTCGGCTTCGAGTTCAATTTGGGAGAACTTCGTAAGTCGACGGAGACGTAGCTCGAGAATGTAATCAGCCTGCAGCTCACTCAGTTCAAAAATATCCATTAACCGAGCACGAGCAATATCAGCGTCATCAGAACTTCTAATAATCTGAATCACGTCATCAATATCAAGGATTGCAATTAACAAGCCTTCAACTAGATGTAAACGTTCTTGAGCTTTTCGTAATCGGAATTCGCAACGACGTCGAGTAACACTTAAACGATGGTCAACGTAAACTTGGAGCAAATCTTTTAATCCGAGAAGCCGCGGTTGCCCATCAACCAAAGCCACATTATTGATACCGAATGATTCTTCAAGTGGGGTGTACTGGTACAGTGAGGCGAGGACAGCTTCCGGGTTGAAAGCATTTTTCACTTCAACCACTAAGCGCATTCCGTGATGCCGGTCAGTAAGATTTTGCACCCCAGAGATACCCTGAAGCTTCTTTGACTGCACGCCGTCTTTAATTTTCTCAATAATTTTTTCTGGACCAGTTAAGTAAGGAAGCTCGGTAAAGATAATTCCTTTTTTCCGCGCAGTGATATTTTCGATATGTGCTGTGGCGCGAGTTCGGAAAATTCCGCGACCAGTTTCATAAGCCTGCTTAATCCCTTCAAGTCCAACAATCTTGCCGCCCTCAGGCAAATCTGGACCGGGGATAAATCGCATCAGCTCCTCTAATGTTGCCTCTGGATGCATCAAGAGATGGCGGGCTCCAGCAATTACTTCCACAAGATTATGTGGAGCCATATTTGTGGCCATACCAACGGCG
>JAXFDG010000133.1:0-9554 GCA_034173665.1 Arcanobacterium sp. | reverse complement strand
TACTACTGCAGAAAATGGTGGCGAAGAGATAGTAATCCCGGCAAAACTCTGGCGCAAAGCAATTCAGAAAACTTTGGAATCTCGGCGTATTGAATCAGAGTTCAAAGAAGAATTGAAAATAGTTCGGAACTCTATTCCGAAAAATTAGAATCTTTAAGGCCCGAGAATCGCCCTTGCTGTATGAGGACGATCTCGAGCCTTAAAAAGAAACTCAGCAGATTTTTCAGGTCTTAAAACTTTAAAACAGGCATTAAAACCTTAAGATCTGAAAGTGTTTAAATAGTTCTTGAACCGCGGCGTCACTCTAAAGACGATACCCACACTAAATACGGTAATTAATAGTGCGATTAGCGTGGAAATATTTGTATTTCCAGTTAATGCGAGTTCGCAGTCTTCATCAGTTGCGGTTTTACCTACCACCACAGAAATCATTGGCCGACCATTTGGGCCAAGTTCTACGTCAGTCTTTGCTTCTGCAGAACTTACAGTAGCTGCGGCAGAGGTTTGTTCAACTTCCATGGCAATACTTACTCGATAAGTTCCCGGCTGAGTGAATACCCAGTTGTAGTGTGCATGGGTATTTTTCGCAAGGGTGAAGCTTGATCCAGGTGCAGTAAATAGTTTGCGACCAACTCCCGCACCGAGCGCTCCGGACTCGAAAACGGCAATCTTTCCTGGGCCGGCGACGCTCTTTAAGGTGAACTTCACCGTTCCGGTGGTGCCATTAACGATTTCTGGACGTTGTGAATTCATTCCGATCCACGGCACGTTTTGTTGCTGTACTGAAGAAATCATCCAAACTTTGCTGCCAGGAGTGGCCACAAAGTTTAATAATTCCGGTGCGGTGATTGCACTTGCATCGCCAAGAGCAAAAGAAACACTTGCTGGGTCAATCCACTGTGCTGGCTGGGTTCGGTCGTCCTTTAGTTTTGCAGTTACTTTCCCGTTCTCAATGCCTGGCCCAAGATCGAAGTGGCCGCTACTGATTCCAGCTCCACTGCCAACATTAAAAGTCAGTGTTGTAGTTGCAATATTTCGCGAATTAGCAGAATTAGAATTTTGTAAATTCTGGGCTTCTTCTACGGTTGCCTCACGACGAATAGTGGTTGGAATACACCGTGTTTCCGCTACCTCAGTTCCAGCGCCGGCATTTGCCGCAGCGTTGTTTTCTGTTGATTGCGCGGCAGAATTCCCTTTTTCATCAGCTTCCGCATTTGTGCCGGAATTTGTAGTGGTGAGTTCAGCAGCGTTTTTAGCTACCTTTTGAAGCTCTGCAATAGTTTTATCACCGACGGCGAAGTAGGTGGTATAGCTAACCTGCTCTCCGAGTTCATCGGCAAAGGTGTGTTCCACTTCGTGGAGTCCTGGCTGCGTAAAAGTTGTCACCATATGCATATGGGTTGCCACTGGCATATTTAGCGTGCGGCCAGGGTCGGTAGTCGTAAGCAATATTTCGTCCGGATAAATTCCTCCGGCCGTCCACTGTGCCACTTCTCCAGGGCCATAGTGTTTCGTGATTCCGATACGCGAATTTTCCCCGAGTCTTTCAGCTGGCATTTGTTCAGTGTTCCAACCAAGCCAGACTAAATCCGGGTTTTGCACATCGGGTAGCGACCAAACTTTAGTTCCAGCTGTGCCAAGAGTTGCTAACGCAGCGTGATTTCCTGCGGTTTGAAGTTCAGAAATGGTTGAATCAGGAACTGGAATCACTACCGTATGGGAAGCTCGCGCGATATCTTTTCCTGGCTCAGACGAATCTATTAATGCAGCGTTTAGACCTGCGACCGAGCGTGTTCTAGCGGCAGCGGAGAACGCCAAATCGAAGTGCCCCGGTTTGGCGATTACATAAGAGCCCGCTTCTGGAGCTGTTGCTGTGGGAGCAGTTTCTAAGCGTAGAGGATTATTTTCAGTTGGCAGAATCGGAGTTGGCTGTTCCGTAATCGGAGTTTCTGGGAGTGCCGGGGTTACCGGAGTAGTTGGGGATACCGGTTCCGCAGGAGATTCTGGTTCAGCAGGTGTGCTTGGAACGCTCGGATTGTTTGGGGTTTCCGGAGCTACAGGATCTTCTTCGTTTACAGGTTCTGGTGCGGTGTTATCAATCCCAACTAGTTCTTCTGTAGGAATATCGCGAGGAGTGGTTCCTTCAGGAAGTCCAACATACTGATCTTCACCAACGAGCCAGAGAATATCGATTGGTTCTGATTCAATTGTTTCTCCGGTTGTGGTACGTGCTGTGGTTTTCCAGGTTATGGTGTAGCGTCCTTGCTTGCTGAAGCTCCAATTCAGGTGCCAATGGTCGCCAATTGCAATGGGTTTTGTACGCTTGCCACCGGGACGAGAGTCAAAATCTAAATTCATCGTGTTGTTCGAATATTTATGCCACCAAATTGCGAGCCAGCCAGGCCCTTTAACATCCACAAGTTCTAAGGTAAGGGAGCTTGGATCAATATTTGCTGGAAAAGATTTTCCTGCTCCGAGACCTGCCCAGACAGGATTGAAAGTCCACCGATTTTCACGGGGGCTGTTCCAAAGGATTGTCCCTGGCTCTCCAAGTACTGAAAATACTGGATCGTCCGGTACCACAATGCGTGATGCATCTTTTCCGCGATATGCATCTGGACCAACTCGGATTGCTACTTCGTTTGCGGGGCGGAGAGTTTTCCCGTCTATCACACCCATTTCGAGTTGTTGTGTTTCACGGTTCCAAAATACGTGCCCAGCATCAACATGAGTACGGAGGATTAAATCTTTTCCGGTGACTGGATCCTTAATATGGTTAGTGGTCATGTTGGTTACCGGAACATCACCAACGGGTTGTGTGTTATCTGTTTGCGCAATCACGAAACGTGGTGTGAATAGCGTGATAATTAGCGTTGCGATAATTAGGTAGGAGAGTGTAGCTAGCGCTTTATTTTTTGCGTGCGATTTGTGGAACGACACGAGCCAAAACCTTTCCAGTAATGATAATCGTTATCATTAATATTAGGTTGTTTGGCTTTGTTTGCCAACTACAATTGTCGAAAATAGGTAATTTTGTGGGTTATTAAAATTCAAATGCTAGCTTTGCAGCAAGGAAGAACATTAATAGAGCAATCAAGAAATCAAGGATTTTCCATGCTTGAGGTTTAGAAAATATTGGGCGTAATGGTTTCCCGGCTGCTGCTAAAGTAAAGAACCAGCTAAAACTTGCAGTTATTGCACCAAAATAAAAAAGCCAACTATTTCCCGGCACTGTATTTGCAATTGACCCAAGAAGAACAATTGTGTCGAGATAGACGTGAGGGTTTAAGTAAGTCATTGCCCCTGCAATCAGTAGAGCCTTAAGCAATGTTTTTGGCCCAGTTGTTTTCGTATCGACGTCGAGGCTTCCGCTTTCTTGAATCCGAAGAAGAGCTTGTGTTCCGTACCAGAGAAGAAAAATTACGCCTCCCCAGCGAAGAACTTCTAAAGCCATCGGAAATTTTTCAACCACATATCCAAAGCCAAAAACACCCAGTCCAATTAATACGGCGTCGCTGAGTGCGCAGAATAAAGCAATTGCATATTGATATTTGCCAATTATTGCTTGTCGTAGAAGATAAGCGTTTTGCGCACCGATTGCAATAATCAGCGATAACCCAGACACTAATCCGGTGATAAAGGTGGACATGGGGGAATTTTATAATTCAACGAAAGTAATATGAAGTGTTACTTTGATTGATGAGATGAAATCGTTGATACGATTAAGGTGATTTATTTAGCGTTGCTGAAAAGTTTAATAATTGCCAAAAGAAACTTGTTTTCGAAAGTAGAGAAGCTGGGATATCTTGAAAATTATTTCGGTAGTTGGAGCCCGTCCCCAATTCGTGAAGCTTGCGCCAATTGACAAACAAATGCATGTAAAAGGAATTGAGCATGTGATTGTACATACTGGCCAGCATTATGACCCATTACTTTCGCAGAGCTTTTTTCAAGAGCTAGGAATCTCTCAGCCAAAACATCAATTGAATGTAGGTTCGGCTACGCACGGAGCACAAACCGGTGAAATGTTAATTAAACTTGAAAAAATTTTTCAAGAGGAAAACCCGGATTGGGTGCTTGTTTATGGCGATACTAATTCCACAATTGCAGCCGCTTTAGCTGCGGTTAAATTACAAATTCGAGTGGCTCATTTAGAAGCAGGGTTACGTTCTTTTAATAGGTCTATGCCAGAAGAGCATAATCGAGTGGTAACCGATCATGTTTCAGATTTATTACTTGCGCCAACACAAATAGCAATGCAGCATTTGGCTACAGAAGGTTTAGCCGCTAAAGCAATTAACGTGGGCGATGTAATGACAGATATTCTTTACGTGCAGCGCGATGCTGTGGCTAATGCACCTATTCCAGTTCCAAGTAAAACAAAAGAATATTACATTGCTACAATTCATCGTCCACAAAATACTGATGACCCACAGCGTTTGCAGGAGATTCTAAAAGCATTTTCAAATCTTGATTATCCGGTATATCTTTTAGCACATCCACGTTTAAAAGCAGTTATGGAAAATTCTGAAATTACTTCATTATGGCCGCAGAAGATAGCGGATACAGGCAGTCTTAAGTGGTGTGACGCTCTTCCTTATCCAAAATTAGTGCGGGCAGTAATGAGTGCAAAAGCAGTTATTACTGATTCTGGCGGGCTACAAAAAGAAGCGTTTTTACTGCAGACTCCTTGCATTACTGTGCGTAGCGAAACAGAGTGGGAAGAAACGATTGAACTGGGATGGAATAGGTTGGTTGAACCGGGGATACAAATTATTCAAGCAACACAAGAAGAAGTTCCAGCTTTCGCTTTGGAAAACCCTTATGGCAATGGCGATACGGCACGTCTTGTTGTGCAGACTTTATTAGAGTTTTAAGTATTTGTATCGCAGGAATAAAGCGGGAAAGTAAATAATTGGAAAAGAAACTTCACGTAAAGATAGTGAGTAGAATTTTTTCTCCTGAACCAGCTGCTGCAGCTTTGCGCCTAAATGCGTTGGCAACAGGATTACATAAGCACGGACTGAAGGTAACTGTTGAGACTACTAAGCTAGCCGCTAATTCAGAAAAAATTGCGCAAGATTTTGATCGAAAACAAGACTATGTGATTAATCGTCACCGAGTAAAACGCGGGAAAGACGGATACCTTAAAGGTTATTTACAATATATGAGTTTCGACATTCCGATGTTTTTCCGAATGCTTTTGGGGAAACAACCAGATATTTACGTGGTTGAACCGCCTCCTACAACAGGGTTTTTCACCGCTTTAGTGAGTAAAATCCGGCGAGTGCCTTTTGTTTATTACGCTGCTGATATTTGGTCTGATGCTGCTGCAAGCACTGCACCAAAAGCCGTAGTTGCAGCATTACGAAGCGTTGAGAAATTTGTGCTTCGCCATGCACAAACTGTTATCGCTGTTTCTGAAGAAGTAGGTGAGCGCACTAAGGAGCTTGGTGCAAAATCAGTTTCAGTAGTTCTTAACGGGATTGATACCAATATTTTTACTCCGGTTTTCGACGTCGAGAAAACTAGTACCGCTGAAGATTCAAATACTGCAAAATATTTTATTTATGCAGGAACATCTTCACAGTGGCAGGGTGCTGAAATTTTTGCGCTTGCTATGGAGCAGCTTGCGCAGAAGTACCCAGAGTATGGATTGGTTTATCTCGGGCAGGGATCGAGCGCTGACACTATTGCACAAATTGCTTCCCGTTTACCATCAGGAATAATTCAACAGCTTGGTCAAGTTCCAGTAGAAATTGCCGCGAAATGGCAAAGGGAATCTATCGCCGCATTGGTTTCGATAAAACCAGGTATGGGATATGACTTCGCTGTTCCAACAAAAACTTTTGCTGCTCTAGCTTCTGGTGTGCCGGTAATTTACGTGGGCGTGGGACCGTTGCGGGAACTAATTACGGAAAATAATTTAGGGTTTATTGCTGACTATGAACTTTCTGCAGTTGTAAATGCAATGGAAGAAGCGATACAGAAACAAGAAATTTGGCAGCTAGAAAATCAAGAATTAGCAGTTTCGTGGGTACGAGAAAATCGCTCAATTGAAACTACTGGTACACAAGCAGCTGGTGTAATTCTTAAGGAATTAGCAAAATAATTCTTGCGGTATCAACTGTTAGGAATTGCTTAAGGTTTCGGAGAAAATTTCTAGTTCTTAAGTTTTTCTTTGAGGTTTCCTGGATTCTTTTGCAACTCTTAATTGTATTTATCAATGTTTATGGTTGTGATTTTTCTAAATGTGATTATCTACGGTAAAGGTCATTACAGTAAACCGAGGCTAGTTTATCTGTGTTAGAGTCACTCAGTTAAAGATAAGATAGCGGAAGTGTTCATATTAATGACTCAAGAAACTCTTACATCACAAGAGGTAAATTTTCCAGATTCACAAGATACTTTAAGTGCGAAACAGGGCTCTGTTTCTCTTGAATCAGATATGGAAAACCTTACGAAAATGCCAAGACAACCGGCTGCGGTAGGAATTTATTTATCTTCTGCCGGGTTAAGTATGCTCGGTAATTCTATTGCCGGTATTGTGTGGCCTTGGTTAGTTCTTGAGCGCACCGGAAGTCCTTCGGCAGCGGGTTTTGTTGCTGCAGCAATCGCTATTCCATCTCTTGTTTTCGCGTATTTTGGTGGAAACTTAATCGATACTTTTGGCCGTAAACCGATGTCGATTATTTCCGATATTATTTCTGGTCTTTCAGTGGTCTCGGTAATTCTTGTAGACATGATCTTTGGTCTAAATATGACTTGGTTTGTAATTATCGGAATTCTTGGAGCAGTTGGGGATATCCCAGGAATGTCTGCTCGTGCGGCGCTGGTTGGTGATATTTCGGAAAGCTCTGGAAAATCTGTGGCTCAGATTTCTGGTTTTAATCAAGCTTTAAGTGGCATTAGCTTTCTTGTTGGGCCAGCGCTCGCGGGAGTTTTAATGGCATCATTACCAATTGAACAAGTTCTCTGGATCACTGCACTATGTTCATTACTCGCCGCATTTCTCACTTCATTCCTGCGAGTTTCACCAATCAGCAAAAGTGAAGATGCACATGAAAACGCAAAATACGAAGGTTTTGCTGGATGGAAACTTGCTTTTTCATACCCCATCGTGCGTTTACTAGCCCTTGATAGTTTTCTGGCAATGGCTCTTGTGATGCCGTACCTCATGGTTTTACTTCCTGCTCGTTTCCAAGAAACAACAAATCCAGGTCTTTACGGCGCAGCAATGAGTGCTTTCGCCATCGGTATGATGATTACCAGTATTATTGCTGGAAAAATTGTAACTCGACCGAAATGGGCTTGGGCTTTAGGGATGGCTTTCTATACTTCTGGATTCTTCTTTATGGGAATGTTGGAAAATCAGTGGCTTGTGATTGCGGGGATGGGAGTTTCTGGTCTCGGTGGTGGAATCATGAATCCACTCCAAATGGTTCTTGTAACAGAAGGTGTTCCAGAACAAGTACGAGGCCGAACCTTCAGTATCTTCATGGCGATATCCCAGATAGCAAGCCCAATTGGTCTGGTAATTACGTCTTTTGGACTGGCATACATTACGATTTATCAAACAGCTTGGATCTTAGCGGTTATTTGGGCAGTTTTTGCAATCTATCTTGTGCTTCGCGGATTCCAACTTCTTCCAAATAAAACAGAAGAAGCAAAAAATTTAGAGACTGTATAGCAATAATTTCTGAGCTTAGTTAATAATATTAACCAGCTAAAATATTGATATATTTCCAGATGAAACAGGAAAGAAAATTTTCATGAGACAAAACCCGGTACGCGAACTAATATATGTTGCCGACGCATACTGCGGTTGGTGCTATGGGTTTAGTAAAACGATTACGACACTTGCACGAGATCCGGAACTTTCTATTCGGGTCATGCATGGGTCTCTTTTCTCTGGTGATCGAGCCCTTCCAATCAGTTCTTATCCGCATATTCCGGGAGCGAATAAGCGGATTACAGAATTAACAGGAGCTAAATTCGGAGCAGGATATTTGCGCCGTTTAGAATCAGGAGATTTACGGATTGATTCTTCTGATGCGGCTCGAGGGTTAATGGCGCTACGTGCCGTTGCTGGAAAAGATCGCGGCGTTGAGGCACTTGCAGCAATGCAGAAAGCTTTTTATGGCGAAGGGCATAGTCTTTCTGAGGAAGCAGCATACATTTTTGCCGCACATGAATTAGGAATAAATTCAGCCTTGGTATTAGTAGAGCTGAATAATCCAGAAAATGCGTTTTTAGCTCAAGAGGAGCAAAAGCAAGTTTATGCCACAGGAATTAGCCACTATCCGGCGCTATTGGCAATAACCGAAGTTGGACTTGTAGAAATTGGCTCACCAACAGCGACTCCCGCACAGATTAAAGCTGAACTCGCACAAATTTAATTAGATTGCAACGAGCTCTAATTTAAAACCTTCTGCATTTTCCATATACAGTGCATAATGGTCACTTCCGCCTGCGTAAGGGTAGCGTTCACCATAAAGTTCTTGCCAGCCATTGGTTGCAGAATTTTCACGGATTTCATCAACCACTTCACGCCCAACAACTCTTAAAGCTAAATGATTCATTCCGGCACGTCGTCGGTCATGATGACCGGTAACTGTCGGGGACTCAACTAAACAGATATAAGATCCATCAGGTGTGATCCAAGATTTGCCTTCACCCCATTCTTGGTATGCAGGAAAATTTAGGATTTGGAAAATCCATTCCCAGGATGAAATATTTTCCGCGAGATCGCTCGTCCAAAGCTCTACGTGGTGAATTCCGTTTTTTGCAGTGTTACTCATAAGAGTAACTATTTCATATTTCAGCCCCGTGGTTCTCGAGCGTTTGTGATATCTCTACCTCAGCTTTTCTCTCAAGTAGCAAGCCATGGTTTAAGAGAAATAAGCTTGAAAAGAAGAAGGTTTCCGAAAAGGTGAAATTTTATTTTCTCAATTATTTTCCGGGATTTATAAATTAGGAGATGAAATGGCTGAGAACGCTAGCTCTTTGTATCCGATGGCTACCGGTCGTCCATCTAAAATTGCAGTTATTGGTGCAGGAGCAGTTGGAACAGCAGTTGCCTATGCTTGTGCGATTAAGGGCGATGCTCGTTCAATTGTTCTTTACGATATCAATAAACCAAAAGTAGAAGCTGAAGCATTAGATATTGCGCACGGAATTCAGTTCACACCGACTTCTTCTGTCGAGGGTAGTGACGATATTGAAATCGTTCGCGGTGCAGATATGGTTATTGTGACTGCTGGCGCAAAGCAAGAACCGGGTCAGTCCCGCCTCGAACTTGCCGGCTCAACAGTAAATTTGATGCGCAAAATTGTGCCACAGCTACAAGAAGTTGCACCAGACGCCGTCTATATGTTTATCACCAATCCAGTAGATGTTGTGACCTATGCTGCTTTGCAGATTACTGGATTACCACGAAATCAGGTTTTCGGCTCCGGCACCGTATTGGATACTTCCCGTTTGCGTTACTTAGTTTCGCTTGAAACAGGCGTAGCAACCCAAAATATTCACGCTTACATTGCCGGTGAACACGG
>JAXFDG010000132.1:0-20536 GCA_034173665.1 Arcanobacterium sp. | reverse complement strand
ATTAGTTATCGGAAATTACGAAACAAAACTTGCACGTAAATCAGAAAGATTCCATTTATCGCTATTTCTCGCGAGTATCTTTATTTTCACACGTGCAATTTTCCATCACTGCGGCTTCCGGCAACGATGCAAAGCCACAATCCCGTTCGTTAAATTCTTGTATTCCACGTCTTTCCACCCGGCTTCAACAATCCAAGCTCCGAGCTCAGTTTGCGCTGGCCAAGCCAAAATAGACTCTGCGAGATAGTCATAAGCCGGCGCGTCCGAAGAAAATACCGTGGAAACTCGTGGCATAACTTGCGCTAAAAAGAATTTATAAAGCCGATTAAAGTGCCGATTAACCGGCTTGGAAAACTCCGCAATAACGAGTACTCCACCCGGCTTCGTGACCCGGTAAAACTCTCTAAGCGCAGCTTTTTGATCAACTACATTACGTAAACCATAGGAAATAGTAACCGCATCAAAAGTTTCATCCGCATACTTCAGCTGGGTTGCATCCCCTTGTTCAAAATTTAAATACGGGTATCGCTGCTTCCCCTCTTCAATCATGCCCGGAGAAAAATCACATGCAGTAACTTCTGCCCCTGCGGCATGATACTGAGCGGCTGAGGTTCCGGTTCCTGCCGCAACATCAAGAATCTTCATTCCCGGTCTAATTTCCAAGGCAGCAGTTGTGTTTTTCCGCCAGCCAAATACTAGTCCACCGGTTAATATCGTGTTCACAAGGTCATATTTTTTTGCGACCTGATCAAACATTCCTGAAACTTCAAAGGGGTTCTTTGCTAATGTTGCACGGTTCATGTTACGCATTAAACCACTTTCCGACGTAACATCGTTAGTTGTGTTGAAGATTCCACAGTTATTCGTACAAACTCGACGACTGGCAGAAAAATTGCCACTCGTCGAAATTTTGGCGCACTCTGAGCCAGATCATATCTGGCTCCGCAACGGATTTGGGGCACTTGGATTTGGCACTATCACTGATTTCAAGATTTCTGCAAATTCAGCAAACCCTGCCGCTCGCTTTAAAACCGCACAAAAATGGTGGGAAGAACTTGCGGCACAAACAACTATCGACGACGAGGTCCAAGCTCCCGGATCAGGCTTATTTGCTTTCGGGTCTTTTAGCTTTACAGAAAATTCTCCCAAAGGATCAACTCTTTTAATCCCTCAAATCTTGCTTTTCAGCACAAAAAATGAATCCTGGATTACGATAACTGCAGATTCTCAAACTAAACTTGCATCCTTATCGGAGGAAGCAACCGAAATAATTTCTCGCAGTTTAAAGAAAGCCTCGGTAAATAAATCAGAGCAAAAGAAAATTCACGGAAAATTTCAGTTATCAGAAATTCACGAACTCCCTGAGACGCAACTTTGGCTACAACAAGTTGACACAACAATTAAAAGAATCGAATCCGGAGTCGCAGAAAAGATTGTTCTTTCGCGGAGCATAAAACTGCAAGTGAACCAAGAACAGAATAATTTCCTTTCTGCCCCCAGAATTGCCCAACGATTAGCGCAAAACTATCCGAATACTTGGATTTTCGGCGTCGACAATCTAGTTGGAGCAACACCTGAGCTCCTAATCGGTCGAGATGCTGAAAGAACTTATAGCCGAGTTCTTGCCGGAACCATTAGCCGCGAAACCAACCTCACATTAGCTGAACTCTCATCTCAACTTCAGGGCTCTGAAAAAGATCAACACGAACATGAGATTGCTCGAGATTCAGTCATCGCAGCATTACGCAAATTTGGTGAAATATCAGCCGAATCCCCGTATATTTTAGAACTTCCAAATGTTTTACACCTAGCGAGTGATATCGAGCTACATCCCACCCAAAGCGATATCGAAGCACCCAACACAGAAAGTAATGCTGAAGCCCTAAACACAGAAGAAGAATCCTTAGTTAATCAAAATCCACAAAAGCATTTTGCACAGCCAGCTATTTTTTCAATTTTGGCGAAACTCCATCCGAGTGCAGCACTCGGAGGATCACCACGTGAAGCAGCATTAGCTGCAATCACAGAAATTGAAACTGTTGACCGGGGTCGCTATGGCGCCCCCGTCGGTTGGATTGCACGAAGTAATTTTGCCGGTTCTGCCAAAGATTACGGGCAGTGGTGCATCGCCTTACGATGTGCGCAGATTCTCTCCCCTTTTGAGCTACAAGCCTGGGCCGGTGGCGGAATTATGATTGACTCTATTCCAGAAAAAGAATTGGCCGAAACCACTGCAAAGTTCCGGCCAATCCGTGATTTATTCGCTTAAATTACTTCGTATTATTTCTGCGAACTGCGAGCTACTGATCTTTTCGAGTTTCCAAAGTTACGTCAAGTTCCTGTAATTCGCCATTGCGAGCAATCACCAAAGTGACCTTATCGCCACTCTTGTATTGACGAATATAACCAGTTAAAGATACTCCCGAGACGACGTCTTTTCCATCTACGGAAATAATCACATCCTCTGGCTGCAACTTTGCTTCAGCAGCAGGAGTTCCTGATTCAACTGTACGCACAACAGCGCCTAAACGTGATTCTGAACCATACTCTGCTACGCCGTCACTGATTCGCACGCCGAGATAAGCATGTTCTGCTACTCCATTTTCAATCAATTGTGCAGAAATATTCTTTGCGAGATTGATTGGAATCCCAAATCCAATGCCAATATTTCCCGCAGTAGAGCCATTAATACTGGAGGTTGAAGCAATAGACGAAGCAATCGCAACGACTCGACCCTGAGCGTCAAAAACAGGTCCACCCGAATTTCCTGGATTAATCGCTGCATCCACCTGAACTGCATTAGTTACCACCGAAGTTTGTTGAGAAGTGGAATCTTCCGCCCCGGAAGTAACTACTGGACGGTTCAATGCCGAAATAATTCCAGTGGTCATCGTGGAAGACAAGCCAAGTGGATTACCGATTGCAGTCACAGCTTGTCCAACTTTCAGCTCATCGGAATTTCCTAAAGCAGCAACGCTGAGGTTATCTGGTGGATTTTGAATCTTAATCACTGCTAAATCAGTTGAAGCGTCTTCCCCCATAATTTCTGCAGTATATAAACGCCCATCTGAAAGAGTCACCGTAATATCTTGTGCACCAGAAATAACGTGCTCATTGGTTAAAACATAACCTTTTTGGTCAATAATTACACCAGAACCGGATCCTTGTGCATTTGCGGAACGAACCTGAATTGAAACCACTGATGGCCCAACCGTTGCAGCTATCGCTTCCCAATCTGGAGCCTCACCGGAACTATTAACTACCGGTTCAATTTGCGCTTCAGAAGTTGCAAGAGAAACAGGACGAGTTCCGTTATACCGCAGTGTCATCACTCCAACACCAAGTGCTCCGCCCAGTAAAGTTGCAATTAAGACTGCAGATATTAAAGCCAGCCACCCCGGTCCCTTCTGTGATTTCTCTGAAATCGGCGGAGCCAATACCGAACCTGAAGTTGCTCCAAGTGGGGCTGTTGCAAATATCGTCGAGTCAGCTACCGGAGCTTGTGCCGAATCGGCTACTGGCGCTTGTGAAACTGAACCATAGTGCTGAGGTGGTGCGGCAATATAAGGCTGCTCCACCTCAGTTGGCTGAGCCTGAAGAACCTCAGTTGGTTGGACCTGAAGAGTCTCAGTTGGCTGCATCGACGAAATTTCCGCCGATTGAGACTGCACTAGTTCTGATTGAGATTGCAGTGGTTCTGCCGGAGTAAAAGATGGCGCAAAAGAATTTCCAGAATTTTCCTGATCTTGCGTTTTCGGATTAGGCGGTGGTGGAGGTGGAAGAGTTCCCCCGAACTGTGAATTACGCACAACCGGGCGTTGTGCTGACACTCGTTCCGCTGCTTGCTCCGCTCCCCCTATTGCGACTTGCTCCGCTCCCTCAGAAGCATTACCAAATTCATTACCGGGAATTACATTCTCGTCTGCCATCTTTTCCCCTAGCACTAAAAACCGCTTGCTAATCACTTGATAAAAGCAGTTATCACTAAATACAAAATAAAATTATTCAAAGCAATCTTTACAAAAGGTTTAGATTTCCTGAGAATTTTCTGAAAATATTTCATTTAACGCGGAATTAATGCAGTTTCACCGCAAAACTTCACGAATTTTCCGTCTCGGAAATTCCCGATTTTCCCGCAACTCATCTTTTGTTGTATTTCGTAAATCGAGATAAAGAAGTTCAATTCCCTGCGGAACCTCAGCAAGTTTTTCTTTTAAAGCGAGATAATCTCCCGAAAGTTCTTGAAACCGCACCTTCGGACCAAGAGCCTCAGCGAAAGCCGAAAAATTAAATTCCTTCCCGGTCCGAAAAACACGATTAAACAGTTCAGTTTCTCCAAGCCCATACTCAAGAGAGGCAAAAAGTGAACCTCCACCATCATCGACTACGAGTATCTGCAAATCAGGCAGCTTTTGATCGTGCGTCCCCAAAAGTAAAGATCCGAAATCGTGCAAAAAAGCAAGGTCACCGAGAACCACACGATAAGGTTTCTCGCAGCCCAAAGCTAAACCAATTGCCGTAGAAATATTGCCATCAATTCCCGCTAAGCCACGGTTAGCAGCAAACTCACGGCTTGGTACTGGCCCGTATAAATTCAAATCTCTGATTAATGCAGACGCAGCAACAAAGGTATGAACTTGTGATTCTGCCAAAGCATAAGCCAAAGTAGTTGTGGTTATCTTAGGCTTAGCTGCATTGTGAGGCTCACTAACAGCATCAGACGCAGATTGATCGATAAGCTCAGTAACATCGCTAGACGCGGCGATTAATCGGAAAATTTCGCGCTGAGCCATTTTCGCTAAACGAACCCATTCTTGGGCCCATTCAATATCGCAATCCACCCATCTCCCAAGCTCAGATAAATCAATAACGCAAGCCGCATTTCCTGAAATATCAGTAAAGGTTGGCATATCATCAACCACGATTACTTGCACTTCCGGATTCCGTAAAAGCGCTGTCACTTCACGCGTCAATGTTGGATGTCCAATCACAATAACCCGTTCAATTTCAGCTGCTAAATGCGTATGAAGCAATTCCGGATGAGCATAAAGAGCTTGCGGAAGGGCTCGTAAAGGACTGCAAATTTCTGCTAAGACCGGAATTTGCCCTAGTCCCGAACCGAACTGTGAAACTTCTGTTTCTGTGCGCCATAAGTTACTTGGGCCAGCAATAATTACCGTTCGAGGTGCCGCATTCGCATTTCTTGCTCCCCTCTTTTGGCTTAAGAAAGTATCAGCTTCACGTAACTGCAAAGCACTAATTTTTGTGGTTAGTTCCTGCGTTAAGTCTTGTAGACTATGTTCAGATGTGAGTGGTTCTCGGAAACCAATATTCACTAAGACTGGCCCATAACTCTTAGAAGCAAAACTCGCTCCCGCCGCTAATCTCAATGCTCGACGTAAGTAATTTCCAACCACTCTTTGCCCAGCACCAGCCGGAATTTCGTACACATCTTTTACCGAGCCTCGCAGCACAGCAGCATGGTCTGCAGTCTGACTAGCTCGCACATTACGTAATTCAGCTGGTCTATCTGCCGCTAAAACTAATAGTGGAACGGCACTATAAGCAGCTTCTTCAACTGCCGGATGAAGATTCGCAATCGCTGATCCAGAAGTTGTGATCACCGCAGCTGGACGTCCCGTTTTCCCGAATCCAAGAGCGATAAAACCGGCCACTCGTTCATCAATTTCGATATGTAAATTAACTAACCCAACCGTTTCAGCAGCTGCTAATACTGTTGCTAAAGGTGCAGAACGCGAGCCTGGGCAAAGCACAAAATCATGCACGCCGTCGTGAATTAATTGCGCAACAGCTGCGAGCGCAACTTCTATTGCTGAAGATTCAGATTTTGTAAGCTCAGCCAAGTTTGCCTCCCCATGAATATTTTGCTGCCGATGAAATCAGCTGCCGCGATTGCAAATAATCCCAAAGATCACTAAAACGCTGCATAATTTTTCTTATTTCCGACGACGAGCCCGCATTATTACTTAATTTTGCAGCGTCTACATCGTCATTAGCAGCCACCATCCCTACTAATGCCCCTGTATCTGCGTCTATGTCTCCACGACGAGAAAAGTCCGGCATCATTGTTTTTGGCACTAGCACTCCATTATTTGCTTGCAACGGCCGTGAAACCACGTCGTGGAAAAACATCGTTGCAGTTCCTAATCCACAGGCATAATTAAGTTCCGGAAAAGCTGCTGCCATCGCCACTCCTGAGCTTAACCCAATTGAACTCTCAAGTGCAGAACTTGCTACCACCGGCAACTCTAATTCAGCTGCAAGACTAAGACCAGCGCGAATTCCCCCAATTGGCTGATTTTTAATTACTGCGATATCTGCGGCGGCAAGAGTTTTCACGATAAATGGATTATGCGCTAATCTAATTGATTCATCCGCAGCAATTGGCACAGAAACTTTTCGCCGGAGAATTGCTAAGTCCTGCGTATCAAGAACTGGTTGTTCAGCATACTCTAGCCCCCCAGCAGCCAGGTTGTATTTCGGTAATTTTTCGAGAGCTTCTTCAAGACTCCATTTCCCATTTACGTCAATCCGGATTTTCCCCTGAGCCCCTAATACTTCTCGAACCGCGGCTAATCTTGCTAAATCCTCAGTTGTGTTTTGTCCTGGTTCAGCAACTTTCACTTTTGCCGTACCGCTTGGTACTTGTACGGCAAATTCTTGAGCTTTCACTGCAGGAACAGCTGGAATAGTGGCATTAATTGGCACTTCTGAGCGAACCATTTCTGGTCTTCCTGCCCATAATTCATCGAGTGCTCCCAACAGCCAACGTGAAGCAAAGGGAACGTCGTAGTCAGCAAAAGGTGAACATTCCACCCAAGCTATGCCGTCAGTAATTAAAACGCCATTGCGCACAGTAATCCCACGAAATTTCACCCGCATAGGTAAAGAAAATGGGTAAACCTGCAAATTCAAATCTGCAGTTTTCAATTCAGCAAGATTCGGAGCCAAATAGTATTCGGACACTTTCGCTCCTTCCTCAGCTAATAAAACTAAATTCGTACTAATCATACAGAGCTTTAATTACCTAAGTCGTAATCCAGATTCGTACTTAACATGATTGTGCGGAAGAATGGCAGAATATAGGTATGTATAATCAAGATCTGGCCGAACTTCCGGCACAAGTTTCCCCACTTTTCGATCCACAACGTTGGCGCTCAGTTCCGGGATTCCCTGATTCTGATATCACTTATCATCGCGGAGTTGAACGACGCTATAACGAAGCTGGCGAACTCTTAGAATGCCGGGATTTACCAGTGGTAAGAATTGCTTTTAATCGGCCAGAGGTACGTAATGCATTCCGACCTGAAACTGTTGATCAGCTCTATCGCGCAATCGACGATGCTCGTTTAACTGGAGAAGTTGGAACTGTGATTCTCACCGGGAATGGCCCTTCACCAAAAGATGGCGGCTGGGCCTTCTGCTCTGGCGGAGACCAACGAATCCGGGGAAAAGACGGCTATCAGTATGCCGCAGGAGGTGCCGGTGTTCGCGGCATTGGCCGGTTGCATATCTTGGAAGTACAACGTTTAATGCGCACCTCAGGAATGGTTTTTATTGGTGCAATTTCAGGCTGGGCCACAGGTGGCGGGCATTCCCTGAACGTGTTGTGCGATCTTTCTCTTGCCTCGCTCGAACACGCGCGGTTTATGCAAGTAGACGCAAATGTTGGTTCCTTCGACGCCGGGTATGGTTCAGCTTTATTAGCACGGCAAGTCGGAGATAAGCGAGCTCGAGAGATTTTCTTCCTTGCTCGAGAATATTCAGCCACAGACGCCGCGAATTGGGGCGTGGTTAATGAGGCTGTGCCACACGAAGAGCTTGAGCTAAAAGCTCTCGAGTATGCCGCGATTTTGCAGACAAAATCACCACAAGCAATCCGGATGTTGAAATTTGCTTTCAACTTAGCCGATGACGGTATCGCCGGCCAACAGGTCTTTGCTGGTGAAGCAACTCGTTTAGCTTATATGACAGCTGAAGCTCAAGAAGGCCGCGATGCTTTCCTTGAAAAACGTGCGCCAAATTGGTCTGACTACCCATTCTACGCATGAGCTATGCAAGTATTTCACACTGAATCTGGGATTGTTCTTGCACAGATTATAAATCGGCGCACTGACGGCCCCCAACTAGCTGAATTGATTCGCGAACAATTCAAGAACTACCAAAACGGTCAGAAAGTTACTCCGATTTTTCCTCTTGCTGCACATGAAAATCTGCACGAGGTTGCAGCGGAACTCGCAACTCCATCCATACGAGATTGCGAGCTGCTGAAAAATACGGCGCTCCTAATTCGCACCTCTGGATCGACTTCCGGACAAGGCAAAATCGTATTGCTTAGTTTCGGGAATTTACTGAGTTCAGCTACAGCCACAACAGATTTTTTTCACACCGACGGCGCTTGGATCAATCTCCTCCCACTACATCATATCGCGGGTTTTCAAACAGTTTTTCGGTCAATACTTGCCAAAAGAAAACCTATCTTCCTAAGTAATATTTCGGAATTCCTGGAATTTTGTGAAGAGAATTTTGAATCTTCCGGAGAGAATTTCTCTCGCGCGGGAAATAATTCTGCAAATATCGAAATTTCGCAGAATTATTTCTGCTCCTTGGTTCCAGCCCAACTTGCACAAATTCTGGAAATCCTTGAAGCACAGCCAGAGAATTTTCCACAAAATCACAATCTTAAAACTGTGCAATACCTTATCGGCGGGGCTGCTATCTCCCCTGATCTGCATAATCGCGCCCGGAAAAACGGTTTAAACCTAACTCTTACCTATGGCATGACTGAAACCAGTGGCGGCTGTGTTTACAACGGATTCCCAATTGGGGATACCCAAATTTCTCTTAGCTTTCAAGGGCAAATCTCCCTACAAGGATCAAGTGTGGCATTGGGCTACTACGGCATTGCCGACGACGACGCTTTCACCCGACCTATCTCCGAACCCAATATCCATCACACTCGTGATTTCGGAACAATTAACGCTGGCACTCTTTCCGTTCTTGGAAGAATTGATGATGCGATTAACAGTGGTGGAGCAACTATTATTCCGCAGCTCCTCGAAACCGCTCTGAAAGCTAATTTTGGACTCGAATGGCACGTCGTCGGGACAAGCGCTAAAAACTGGGGAGAAGTGGTCACAGCAGTGGTAAAAGCTCCCCCCGAAACTCTGATTCCAAGTCTGAGGCAAATCCAAGAGAGTTTGCGAGAAAAATTTGAACCAACTTGGCTTCCTCGCCGTCTTGTGAAATTAAGTGAGATTGCAGATGACTGGCCCGAAACCGACAGTGGAAAATTTAATCGCCGAATGTTGCGTACTATTATTGAGAAAAATCAAATGTAATCACTAAATCACAAAATAATGTAGTTACTAGTTTAGAAAATAAAGAATTATCGCAGAATAAATAATTACTGCGGAGATTACTGCAAGAGAAATATGTTAAGGAAATATATGGCCGATATTCAGCTCTGGATTGAAGGAGCACGGCTCCGGACCCTGCCCGCTGCAGCTGCCCCTGTAATTATTGGATCTGCTATCGCTGCAGATTTTGGTGGATTTTCTCTTCTCCGCGCACTTCTTGCCCTCAGCGTTGCTCTTGCACTGCAAATTGGCTGTAATTACGCAAATGATTATTCTGATGGAATTCGCGGCACAGATGAATTTCGTCAAGGCCCACCACGGCTCACCGCAAGTGGCACCACTTCACCAAAACGAGTCCTCGCCGCTGCACTAATTTCTTTTGCCGTCGCTGGTGTATTCGGGTTAATTTTACTTGCCTTGAGCGGAACTTGGATTTTACTCACGATTGGGATTGCCGCCATTGCTGCTGCCTGGTTCTATACTGGCGGGAAACGACCATACGGATATCTTGGTCTAGGAGAAATTTTTGTTCTTATCTTCTTCGGATATGTTGCCACCCTCGGCACTATCTACACCCAGATTCTCCAACTCCCAAAAATTGGGTGGATTTTTGGAACCGGGATTGGTCTAATTGCTTGCGCAATCCTCATGGTTAATAATATTCGTGATATTCCAACAGATATTAAAGCTGGAAAACGAACTCTCGCCGTTCGTCTTGGAGATACAAAAGCCCGTTATGCTTTTACAGCAATGCTCGGTTTTCCACTTTTCTTCCCTGCTCTGGTTCTAATGCAATTCGAATTCTTTATTTTCATAATCCTTCTTCCAGCAGTTTGGGTTATTGCTCATCCAGTATTGCAAGGAGCAAAGGCGAAGAAACTAATTCCTGCACTAAAACAAACTGGGTTTTACGAACTTGCGTATGCGATGCTAGGAAGTTTTCTCATCCTCTGGTTCTAAGCTGAGTAAATTACTTTCTAGGCTCGGTAAATTACTTCCTGCAGATCCGAGAAAATCTGCATAAATTATTTCGCGGGTTATCTTCTTGGCGAAACTTTCTAGCTCTAATATTTCAATACGATAATATTAGTCTGTGCCTAGAATTCTGATTGCTCTCGTTATTGTGACCCTCACGGTCTACACTTTTATCGACTGTTTACGTTTGCCGTCTGTAAAAATGCCTGGCAAACTGCCAAAAGTTGCCTGGGCATTTTTAACTTTATTGGTGCCAATTATCGGCCCTCTAATTTGGCTTTATTTCCGGTATCAACACGTACTTCGTCCTGGCACGTCCATTAAAGCTCCGAGTCTTGGTAACCCTTTTAATCGGGAAAAGCCGAGCCCTGGTCCAGTTGCCCCTGACGATGACCCAGAATTTATTTCACGTCTTGAAGCGCAGAGTCGCCGTCGCGCCTATGAACAGCGCAAAGCTGAAGAAAATCCCGCGACGAACGAGAAACAAAACACAGAATCAGACGAAGACGAACCTGAAAATCGCGGACTTTACGGGTGAATCACCTTTCCGGATGAAACACGAACTACCCAGTGCAGGCACAAAGCTTCTAACGCATACAAGCTCGCAGACAAATACTCAATTTTCGAAATAGTTATCTGCAGCGGATAAAAGTTTTAGCTATGCCAGAATGTGCAGATTTTACAGATTTATTTACTGCTCTTTATCTTATTTACTACTCTTTGTCTGCGCTTCAGAAGTACCTGGGACCATATCCGCAGCTTGCGTCAATAAATGTGCCACCGGCTCCCAGTAATCCCAGGCAATTAATTGATCATCAGCAAAAGTTAATGAAGTAACTGAAGCTAAGGAACATTCCCGCTTCCGCGGATCATGCGCCAAAGATTTCCGCTCTACAAAGCGACGCATCGTCCAAATCGGAAGCTGATGCGAGACTAGAACTGCTTCCCCGCCTCGTGCTGCAACAAGTGCATTTTTCACCGCACGCGACATTCGCGCTACTACCTCTGGATAAGGTTCTCCCCAAGAGGGAGCAAATGGATTTTTATACCAAGACCAATACCGTGGGTGGGCAAGAATCCAGCGATTATTATTAACTTGCACTCCCTCAAAAAAATTATCTGCTTCAATCAAATCTGGGTTCGAACCAAGTTCTAACCCAAATGCCTGCGCAGTTGGCGTAGCAGTTTCTTGCGCCCGCTCTAATGGCGAAGCGACGACGAGGCGCACATCTCGTTCTTTAAAAGCTTCAGCGAGTCCCTGAGCCATTTCTCGCCCAAGTGCAGTGAGATGGAACCCTGGGCGCCGTCCATACAAAACACCCTCCGGATTATCTACCTCGCCGTGCCGAACTAAGTGCACCGTTGTAATTTCCATGGTTTTAAGACTCACTTCTCTTCATGCTCAGCTACTAATAGTTTGTGACAAAGTCTTCCGAGCTCTGCAAATTCTTCTTCCGTGAGCTGTGAAACTATATGAGTCCGCACTGAGGCTACATGAGCTGGCGCGGCTTCCTTTAATTTCTCCCAGCCTGTTTCCGTAAGATGTGAAAATACTCCCCGTCCATCTGCACAGCACTTAATCCGCTCAACGTATCCTGCTTTTTCAAGACGATGAACTATGTGGGTCAAACGAGATCGAGAATGAACTAATTGTTCAGCTAAATCAGACATTCGTAACTGTTGTCCCGGAGCTTCGCTAAGCATCGCTAAAACTTCATACTCATTTAGCTGAAGTTGGCTATCAGCTTCCATATCACGAGTTAAAGCATCAAGCACTCGGGCAGTACCTCGAATAAAGGAACGCCATGAAATCTGCTGCTCTGAATCCAACCACTCAACCTGATTCTGTTCGCCCATTGTCCTAATCAATTCTTTATCGGAGAAGTAATTTATGTTCACAATTAACGTGCAAAATTACTGGTATTAATTGAATTTCAAACCTCGCTATTACAGCATAGCAAGAGATACAAATCTAGTTACTACTTATCTCAGTAAAAGAGCTCCAGTCTAGAACTGGAGCTCTTTGGAAGTTTACATACGTCACTTCTTATTACGACGCTGGTGACGAGTCTTGCGAAGCAGCTTACGGTGCTTCTTCTTCGACATGCGCTTGCGACGCTTCTTCACTACGGAACCCAAGGTTCACCTCCACCATTATTTGCGATGTGCTCAATAACAATTAGCAATAGTACCCTATTGCGCAAACTTACATTGAATTACATCGAATTAGGAGCCCAATCCCACTATTTTCGACGCATCTCAATAAGAAAAGCTTACTCAGCTACCTGTTGCAGCCTGAAATTCTTCGCTCGCACCACCGGCAAGAAGCTGATCCAGAGCACTGCGCGGAACGCGATAAGAACTACCGACGCGCACTGCTGGAAGCTGACCAGAATTAACCATCCGATAAATGGTCATTCGTGAAACACGAGTAATCTCAGCTACTTCCGCAACTGTAAAGAACTGCGGAGTTGTTGAAGGAACTTGTGTCATCCTTACCGTCCTAAAGCAAAATCAAAATACCGAAATTCGGTGCATGGTTGGGTACGTGGTTTTGCCTGATTTTTTCGTACTTAGAAATACGACTTCTGCAGATTTTGAAACCGTTTCAATAGTACAACTATTTTGCTCTGCAAGCACATTATTCCCAAAAATTGCACTGGTCTCACATTTAACAGTTTTCTAATGGTTTGCAGATAGTTAACCAATCTTTCTTCCCGAGTATTAGCGAGCAAATCTTCTATTCACAGTTCAAGTTTGAGCTTTGCACAACTCTCAGAGAAAGGCATAATTGCTAGAAGTAATAATTGCTAGAAGCACGGGAAAAGAATCCAGAAGATTACTAGAGTCGCGGAAGGAGGAGGCATGGAATCACGCTTTGAAGCCGAATCTCCAGTTTTGAGCACCCAAAAGATTTTCCGCAACAAAATTGATGCTCTTGCTCGCCGTTCTCCAGCGCAACTTGCGATGCTCGTGTTCGCTGGCATCATCACTATAATTACAATCCTACTTCTCCTGCCAATTTCTCACAGTGGTCCAGGAGGAGCAGATTTCCATACTGCACTATTTACGGCAACAAGTGCAGTTAGCGTTACCGGGCTAACTATCGTTGATACCGCTAGCTATTGGACCCCTTTCGGAAAAGTGATTCTCGCAATCGGAATGCAAATTGGCGGGCTCGGAGTAATGACCCTCGCCTCACTACTTGGCTTAGCCGTATCTCGCCACATTGGTCTAACACAAAAATTTCTTGTGGCAAATGAAACCCAAAGCCGCCTCGGGGAACTCTCCGGTCTGCTTCGCGCAGTACTCATTACTTCTTTAACTGTCGAAGCTTTACTTTGGGGTAGCTTCCTCGGATTCTTCATCGATGACCAGCATTCCCTATTCGAAGCTCTAAGCCACTCATTATTCCTCTCTATCTCAACTTTTAATAATGGTGGATTTGTTATTGCTCAATCAGGATTTACTCATTTAGTTGGATCTTGGAGTTTCGGAATCTTAATCATGCTTGGAACCACAATCGGAGCAATTGGTTTTCCGGTAATTCTGAATCTCGCCCGAGCTCGTACCAATATTCGAAAATGGGCACTCCACACAAAACTTACGCTCAGCACTTTCTTTGGATTGCTTTTCCTCTCAACTCTTCTAATCGCCCTTCTAGAATGGCAAAACACGAAAACACTGGGTTCACTTTCCCCCGGAAATTCCTTCCTAGCTGCACTCTTCCATGCAACCACGAGCCGCTCTTCCGGAATTGCCACAATCGATATTTCGCAAATGAATGAATCAACCTGGTTCGTGCTCGATATCCTGATGTTCATTGGCGGTGGCTCAGCCGGTACCGGAGGTGGAATAAAAGTTACCACCTTTGCAATTTTGCTTCTTGCAATTATTTCTGAAGCTCGTGGCGATCGCGATACCGAAGTTTTCGGAAAACGAATTCCTTATCCAGTACTCCGCTTGGCAATTGCAGTTACTTTCCTTGGAGCAGTTATCGTCGGGACTGCCACCCTAATAATCATGCAAATTACCCATCTCCCGCTTTCGCAAGTACTCTTCGAAGTAATTTCTGCCTTTGCAACTTGTGGATTAAGTACCGGAATTACCGCAAATTTAGACCCAGCTTCGCAACTAATCTTAGTGCTGTTAATGTATCTCGGACGTGTTGGAACTATGACTTTCGCTGCCGCACTTGCTTTAAGAACTCGTAGAAGAGTGATTCGACTTCCTGAAGACCAACCAATTATTGGTTAAAAAGTTACACTAAGCTATTACCGAACTAGCAATATAAAACATCAACAAGCACTGCACTTGCATTAAACTTTCAGATAGTTAAAAGCTTTCAGTAGTCAAAACAGCTCTCAGCGAAAGAAATTGGATTCCAATGGCACGTAAAGACCCTCATTCCGACGCCGTATTAGTAATTGGTCTCGGCCGTTTCGGCACGGCAATTGCAGTGACTCTCGATAAACTCGGAAAGAACGTATTGGCTATTGAATCTGATCCAAATCTGGTGCAGAAATGGTCTAGCCGTTTCCGAGTTATCGAAGCGGACGCTCGCTCAGCAGAAGCTCTCAATCAGGTTGGCGCAACAGAATTTAGCATTGCTGTAGTTGGCGTAGGCACCTCCCTTGAAGCTTCTGTTTTAATCACAGCGAACCTTGTAGACCTTGGAATTCCACAAGTCTGGGCAAAAGCTACTTCGCGCGAACATGGAACAATTCTGCGCCGAATCGGTGCCCACCACGTCGTCTATCCAGAATTTGATGCAGGACAACGTGTGGCTCATATGGTTTCTGGAAGAATGCTCGACTACATCGAAATGGAAGACCAGTTCACTATCGTGAAAATGCTTCCACCACAAGAATTAATTGGGTTCACCGTGGGCGAGTTACGGTTACGTGAAAAATATGGAATCACTCTTATCGGGGTTAAGTCTCCCGGACAACCATTCGAGTACACTACCCCAGAGACAAAAATTGGCACAGGTGATGTTTTAATCGTTTCTGGAGAAACTGCACTACTCGAAGCTTTTGCAGAGAGAATTTAAAATGGCAAAACCAAAAACTGCCTATGTTTGTTCCGAATGCGGCTGGACGACAATTAAATGGGTTGGTCGCTGCGCCGACTGCCAGGCTTGGAGCACGATGATTGAACAAGGCGAAAGCCTTACCAATCGAACTACACAGGCAATTGCTCCGGCAAGTCCGGCAATGCCAATTACTGAAGTTTCCACCCAAGCATCAACGAAGCAACCAACCGGTGTTGCCGAATTAGATCGAGTTCTGGGCGGAGGTCTAGTTGCTGGTGTAGTCGTCTTGCTTGCCGGAGAGCCCGGAGTCGGAAAATCAACTCTTCTACTCGACGTCGCTGCAAAAGCTGCAGCTGTTTCAGCAGTGCAAGGAACAGGTCCAGTGCTTTATATTAGCGGCGAAGAATCAGCGGCCCAAGTCCGTTCCAGAGCAAGTCGAATCGGAGCATTACACCCCAATTTACTTTTAGCTTCGGAAGCCGATCTTAGCGTAATCCTTGGTCATATAAATGCAAATAAGCCAGCGCTACTTATCGTCGACTCTGTACAAACTATTGCAGATACACAAGTAGAAGGTGGCGCCGGAGGGGTCGCCCAAGTACGAGCGGTGACCACAGCTTTAGTCAACTTCGCAAAACTAAATGCACTCCCCACAATTCTTGTTGGGCACGTGACAAAAGAAGGATCTATTGCAGGCCCACGAATCTTAGAACATCTAGTGGATGTCGTCTGCCAATTTGACGGAGATAAGCATTCAAAATTACGAATGATTCGCGCCGTCAAAAATCGCTACGGAGCCACAGATGAAGTTGGATGTTTTGAGCTTGTCGACAACGGCATCAAAGAACTCCCAGATCCTTCTGGATTATTCCTCTCGGCAAGAAATTTAACAGTTCCTGGCACTTGTGTCAGTATCACTTTAGAAGGTCGCCGACCAATCCCTGTGGAAATCCAAGCACTTGCCGTTAATCCCGCTGGCCCACCGCGCCGCACAACTTCCGGAGTTGATAATGCGCGAGTTGCAATGATGCTTGCCGTGATTCAGTCACGACTTGGAAATGCATTTGAACGAAATGACATTTTCGTTTCTACAGTAGGTGGAGCTCGGGCCGTGGAACCAGCAACGGATTTAGCTCTCGTTCTTGCACTAGTCTCCACAGCAATGGACCTCCCACTAGCACCTGGCGTAATTGCCTTCGGAGAAGTCTCACTCACCGGAGAACTTCGCGCAGTAGTTGGTTTACAACAGAGATTAAATGAAGCACTTCGCCTTGGGTTCCAAACTGCTGTCGTACCACCATTACCAGATGATGTGAAAGTTCCAGCAGGATTAATCGTGAAAAGTGTTGAGAATATTCGCCAAGCAGTTGCAGCAGTTTTACCGCAAACACAAAACTAATCTCAGCTTTAAACCGCTGAAATTATTCGTCATTCTCTGTGGTTGGCTGCGGTGCCGGCGCCGCTTCTAAAACAAAAGTAATCTCATCGGTTAATCCAGCAACACCAGTAACTTTTGCGCGATAAGTTCCAGGTTTCGCAGCTCCGGTAACTTTACAAGAACTATTTACGTTATTCCCATCCCAAGCATAGGTTTTTTTATAAGAAACATCCGGAGCAAAAAGAAGCTGTAAATTATCGACTCCAACTCCGCACTGTTTCGAATCCCACACTTCAACATCACCGGTAGAGACCACAACTTGCAAATCATCTTTATTTGCACTGAGATAACATGGTGTTCCTGTGCCGGAATAAGTGTAATGAATTAAAAAGTTTACTGGCTGACCTGCATATTGACTCGTATTCGAAAGACGTAATTGAACACTGTCAGCAGTACAAGCTATCGGTTCAAATTCCGCCGTCGGAGAAGGTTGGGTTGCCGCGCTATTTACAGCATTAACTGAAGAGCGAAGATATTTCACAACAAAAAGTGTGGTCGCTAAAAGCAGTACTACTACTAGTAGCAAACCCAAGATACGGCGATGCTTATAGCCAAAAGCTAGGAGTGCAATAAATTTATCTCCAAGTTTGCTTCCGAAACCAGGTGCTTTAGCTGGTGTATTCCGAATAGATTTAGGACGCCGCTGCGCAACACTACTTTGCTTTACAGAGCTAGTTTGGCGCTGTGAAACATTTCTCTCGCCGCTAATTCTCCGATTCTGCGCATTAATAACTGAACGTTTCCGCGAAGCATCCTGTCGCGAAGCACTCTGGGCTTGTCGCGAATTGCTCTGGGCCTGCCGCGGGGTTCGCTTTCCGGAAGTTCGAGCTCCTAATTGCGAATGGTCCACTCGAATCACCCGTGCGGAAGAAGCCTCCCTTTTCTTCGCTTCGAATTCTCGACGACGCAGAGGGCTCGACTGGTTTTGTGAAAGACTAGAAGATCCCGAAGATTCAGAACGCGAAGATTTAGTACGCAAAACTCGCCCTTCAGAATTTTTCGCCGAACGCAATTCCTGCTGCCGACTCTTCCTCTGGGCTGGTTTTCTTTGACTTTTCTCGTCTCTAAATCTCACATAGTTACCGTATCGCGCACAGAGTACGCTGAGAATTTTCCACGCCGGAGAAAATCAAGAAAGATTCCGGTGCCGACTTATTTTCCGCTCATGTTCGAAAGTTACCTCTTCGAGATGGGAAGCTGCATCTTCATCAATAATCAAATCAGTCACAACCCCAGCTCTGAGGGCAGCAAGAAGTGGACGTACCTTTTCCACGCCAGAAACAACGCATACGCGTCGTTTAATTCCTCGTAATAAATCTGGAGTTGGGCCAGAAGCGCGATGATTAAGGGCTAAATCTTCCCAGGAACCATCAGCTCTGAGTAATACCGTACAGATATCGCCTACAACGCCTTCACGAGTTAAAGAACCTAACTCATCAGGCGAGAGATACCCACCTGCATAAACTTGCGATGGAATCTTCCCTTCAAGTGCTCCCACACCAAAAACGGCAATATCAGCATTTATCTGTAACTCACGCACTGAAGCGATAGAACGCTCTTTCCATAACGCATCACGAGTTGCAGCATAATCAAAGAAAGCTGGAACCGGAAACTGCACAACTGCCGCGCCATAGGCATGACCAAAAGCCTCCATAATTTCTGAGGCGTAAGGAATGCCAGTGCTATTTTTATGAGCTGCGCCGTTAAGCTGAACGATAGTTGCACCGGTAGTTGATTTCGGCACGAGATGATCAGAAACTGCAGATACAGTATTTCCCCAAGCCACACCAATTACTACATTTGGTTCAATAAGTTCTGAGATAACAATTCCAGCCATTGTTGCAACAGAGGTTAAACGTCTTGTTTCATTTGCTCCGAACGGTACTGGCACAACATGTGTCCGAATCCCAAAAGTTTGTGAAATTCGTGCCCCAAGACTATTCACCATCTCTTTTGGTGGATGCAAAGAAATCTGCACATACCCAGCATCTCTTGCATTCTTTACAAGACGAGACACAGTTGAACGCGAGACGCCTAGACGACGTGCAATGGACTCCATGGTTTCACCTTGCACGTAATGCATCACCGCTGCTTCATAAGCTAAGTTTCGCCGCTCCAACGATCCCCCTTGTTTAAAAGCTAGTCTCGCTTCTTAGTTTCAATGCCCGAGTCTTCTGATAGCCACCTATCAACATTCGTGCACACAACTGTTAAAGGTCTTCCTAATTTTCTCATTCTTTTGAAAAAGTTTCCAGATGCTTTAGACAGAGTTGCACACTTGCCCAAAATTACTAAAACTTTAATAAACGGTTCTGTGATACAGGTCTAATCACCCTAATCTTGTACTAAGTAATTTACTTCGGAGAGAGTTCACGAGCAGGATAAATACCTGCAATTCAGCATTGAATTGTGAAACCAACTTCAAGGTGGAAGAAGGTTATGAAAACTATCGAAACAGATGTTGTAGTTATCGGAGGCGGCGCTACCGGTGCTGGTACAGTACGCGATTTAGCAATGCGTGGATTCCGAGCAATTTTGGTTGAACGTGCAGATCTCGCACAGGGAACAACAGGTCGTTTCCATGGCCTACTCCACTCTGGCGGTCGCTACGTTGTATCCGATCCACATTCAGCAACTGAATGTGCTGAGGAAAATGCCATTATGCGCAAGATTCACGCAGACGCCGTGGAAGAAACTGGTGGTTTCTTCGTCGTCACCCCTTACGATACTGAAGAACACGCAGATAAATTCTTGCAAGCCGCCAAGGATACTCGAGTTCCAGCCCAAGAAATCAGCGTAGCTGAAGCGCTTCGCCGCGAACCTCGACTTCACCCCGGAATGAAGCGCGTTTTTGAAGTAGAAGACGGCGCTGTTGACGGCTGGCGAATGACTTGGGGTGCGGCAGAATCCGCAAAGGCTTATGGCGCAAAGATTCTCAGCTACCATCGCGCAATCGACATCGCTGTTCATGACGGCGCTGCCCGCGGTGTTACAGTCCGCAACGAAAAGACTGGCGAAATCACCAAGATTGACTGCATGTTCGTAATCAACTGTGGTGGTCCATGGGCCGGCCAGATTGCTGCTCTTGCTGGAGCTGAACAAGTTGACGTGGTGCCAGGTCGCGGAATTATGGTGGCGATGAACCACCGTATCGTAAATACTGTTATTAACCGCTGTATCTACCCTGCTGACGGCGATATTATCGTTCCAGCACACACAGTTTGTATCATCGGTACCACCGATCAAAAGGTTGAAGATCCAGACTTCCTCGAAATTCCAGACCATGAAGTACAAGCCATGCTTGACGCTGGCGAAGCAATGGTTCCAGGATTCCGTAACTCACGTGCAGTTCACGTATGGGCTGGTGCTCGTCCACTGATTAAGGATAAGCGTGTTGCTGCAAACGATACTCGCCACATGTCTCGCGGAATGTCCGTAATCGATCACTCCACTCGTGACGGCATCTCTGGCTTCCTCACTATCGGCGGCGGAAAGCTCACCACCTACCGCTTAATGGCGAAGAACATTGTTGATTACATGTGTGAGCAGCTCGGCGAGGAACGGCCTTGTACCACCGATCAGGAAGCAGTTCCAAGCGCAGTAAATCACCCAACTCATAAGGCCACTGATCGTCTCCGCGAACGCGAAGAAGATCGCCTGGAAGATCCACTGATTTGTGAGTGCGAACTTGTGACCCGCTCGATGATT
>JAXFDG010000131.1:0-2442 GCA_034173665.1 Arcanobacterium sp. | reverse complement strand
CTGCGGAATCCTTCACTGCAACGCCTTCGGTAATTACTACAACTAGACGCATTCCTGCGTCCACTGCTTCAACCACTGCCGCCTTGGTGAAAGCTGGTGGCACAAAAATAACTGAAACTTCTGCACCGGTAGCTTCTTTTGCTTCAGCTACAGTGCCATATACCGGCACGGAAACAGTTCCCGCAGTTCGGGTTTCTTTCCCCCAGCCGATTGGCTCTACTTCGAAATCAACACTTGTTCCAGCTTTTCGTGGATTTGTGCCAGCTACGATTTGCGTTCCAGCACCAAGCATTCTCCGAGTATGCTTCTGTCCTTCAGAGCCTGTCATACCTTGCACAATTACTTTGTCATTGCGATCAAGAAAAATTGCCATCTTCGTCGTCTTCCTTTTCTCTTCGCAGTTTTACTTTGCAGCTAGGGTCGCAGCTTTTGCTGCAGCGCCGTCCATAGTAGCTTCGGTAATTACGAGTGGATGATTTGCTTCAGCCAAAATTTGGCGCCCAAGCTCCACATTATTTCCGTCCAAACGGACGACGATCGGCTTAGTTGCTTTATCGCCGAGAATTTCAAGCGCTTTTACGATACCAGCAGCCACTTGGTCACAAGCCGTAATTCCACCGAATACGTTCACAAACACTGAGCGAACATCTGGATCGTTTAAAATCACGTCGAGTCCATTGCTCATTACAGTAGCATCTGCGCCGCCACCGATATCTAGGAAGTTCGCTGGGCCAACCCCATACTCCTCACCTGCATAAGCAACCACATCGAGAGTGGACATCACTAGCCCGGCCCCGTTTCCGATAATGCCGACCTGTCCTCCATCGAGCTTCACATAGTTCAAGCCGAGTGCTTTAGCTTTCGCTTCCAGAGGATTTTCTGTCTGCTTATCAACGAGAGCTGCATGGTCTGTTTGACGGAATCGAGCGTTATCATCAACGGTAACTTTGCCGTCAAGAGCGATAATTTCTCCCTCTGCCGTTAATACCAGTGGATTTACCTCCACAAGGGTTGCGTCCTCACCGGCGTAAACTCCCCAAAGTTTTTCAATAACCGGAACTAGACGCTCCTGCTCAGCCTCAGCAAATCCAGCCTCTGCAGCAATCTGCTTTGCCTTTTCGGTGGTTACTCCCTGGATCGGATCAATGGCAACTTTCGCTAGAGCTTCTGGACGCTCCACTGCAAGCTGCTCAATTTCCATACCGCCTTCTTTTGAACACATCGCTAAGTAACGACGCTCTGAACGGTCGAGTAAGATTGAGAAGTAGTATTCTTCTGCAATATTCGCTCCAGCAGCAACAAGCACTTTATGAACGGTGTGCCCTTTAATATCCATACCAAGAATTTGCGTTGCAACTTCGCGAGCTTCTTCGGCAGAACGAGCGAGTTTCACACCTCCGGCCTTGCCACGCCCACCTGTTTTTACCTGAGCTTTAACTACAACAACCGCCCCTAATTTAAGCAGTTCCTCTGCTGCAACAAATGCCTCATCTGGGGTACTAGCAACAATCCCCGAAAGTACCGGCACGTTATACTTCGCAAAAATATCACGAGCTTGATATTCATAAAGATCCACGGAACGTCCTCTCGTTCAGTTGCGTCTTCTACAGTTTAATTCTCGACGGCGAGACCGATAATTCGAGCATACCTGTTTTTCGAGTTTTTAGTAGGACTTTCAGCCTACTACTCAGATTTAGGTCATTAAAGTTTTTCGAGCGGTGCGAAACGGAGCATTAATCGCTTTACCGTACCGTTATCGAACCGCACTTTTGCCACCATCGAGCGTCCTGAACCTTCAACTGTAAGCACTTTTCCAGTCCCGAAAGACTTGTGCCGCACTCGCTGCCCCGGAACAAGGTCCACCGTAGGTGCCGCCTGCTCAGTTACGCCACTTGCCGACACCGTGCGCCCGCTAGACTCTCCTCCCGATGCCGAATTTGTGCCTGCTGCTGAATTTGCACGAGAGCGAGAAGTGGCAGCTGAACCAGAACTCGGTGCAACACCAAGTTTCTCGGAGCGGAATTTCCGACCGCCCACCCCACTGCCGATTGCTGGAGCGTAAGAATCAGTATCCCAATCTGCACCGTAATCGCGAGCATTGCGAGATTCGCGGCCATATCCACCGCGACTAGCAGATCCACTACCCCAACTACTACTGCTACGTTTGGAGCTACCCCAACCAGAGTTCCCCCAACCAGAATCGCTACCCCAGCCAGAACCGTAACCGGAGCCATATCCCGATCCATAGCCGGAATCATCGAATTCACTCCGGAACCCTTCAGACCAAGCCGACTCTCTGCGCCATTCAATTACCTCTTCTGGAATTTCTTCAAGGAACCTTGATGGCGGCATTTCTTGCGGAGCCCCCCACTGTGCCCGTGAAGCAGAACGGCTAATGTAAAGACGTTTCCGCGCACGTGTAAGTGCCACATAAGCGAGTCG
>JAXFDG010000130.1:0-4921 GCA_034173665.1 Arcanobacterium sp. | reverse complement strand
GAAACCTGCAGCTACCGGCTCTAAAGATACGCGCAGCGAGCTCGCTAAATTACCTGCAGAAATATACTCACGCCCAAGCAAAGGCTCCCAAGTTGCGTCATTTCGATACACAATAAATTGCGCTGTAGTACTTATCCCCTTCGCAACTGCCACTTTTCCAGCAGAACCAATCCGCACAGTACCTGCACCCGCAAGATGGCCGAATTGCACTTGATTGTCTTGCACGTCAAAAGTGTTTCCCGCAGAAACAGTGACCGTCCCTGGAATCCCTACCCCTTGTGAAGATGCGAGCTTAACCCGTGAATTGTTTTTCAAAGTAACGTTATGCACCCCGGAGAGCGAGACCTGCGCAAGGTTCACGCCATCAAAAATAATCTCCCGATTAGCTATACCATTACCGGCAGGAACTGCAGTGACTGTATTTAAGAAATCCGACTTACTCTGAATCTTCACGGCCGCTAGTTGAACCGTGTCGTTTTCTGAACCGAGAACAATGCCGCCATCAATCTTTATATTCTTAGCAGCTAGATTAATCTCGGCTGGAATATTCGAATCTTGGAAAAGATCTCCTACGTAAATTTTTGCGAGCCGCGTTTCACTGTTCGGATTAACCACATTGAGCACAGCCTTTTGCCCAATTACACCAGTTTCATCAGAAACACCGGTGTAAATAACTGGACGTTGACCCGACTGCAATCGCCCAACTAAAGTATTCACATTATCCAAAGTAAGCTCGTGTCCAGCTTGGTAAATCACTCCCGGCTCGCGGTTATCTTTCAAGAACACAAGATTCACATTTTTCAAAGTAGCATTAGCGCCAAGCTGAATATCGCGTCCTCGGAAACGGAGCGTGAACATCTCACCATTGGCCGCATTGGGCACAGAGGCGTCGATCGTAACAGCCTTATTGATAAACACCAAGCCTGTGCCGGCAACAGTTACGTTTTCTTTTAATCGAATCACATCCCCAGCCTGGGCACGCGCTAGTGCAGTTTCAAGATTCTGGTAGGGGCGATCATAAGTTCCAGCGCCTGAGCCATCACCTTCACTACCATTTGCAACCCATAGTTCACGAACTCCAGAAGTAGTAACTTCACGATAAATCGAGCTCTTAAAATCACCTGTGGTCGTAAGATAAGAACGGAATATCCGATCCTTCAAAGTGTCAATTGCCGTTACTCCCGCAGTTGGAAAAGACGCTCCGGAACTCTGATTAGACTTAAGACGCGCAATATCTGAACGTACCGCCACATCCATCGCTGCCTGCATTGCTGCCCCGTCCGCAAATTCTGCAGCTGGTTTGAGTTGCTCAATCTTTTCTGCTCGTTGCGCATACATGGCTTTCTTAAACGATTTCATATCACCGTTATAGCCAGGCATAATCGCTTGCAAAGCAGCTTCATCATGAGGGTACTTTCCAGAGGCATAGGCCACGAGCCCATTTTCCCATCCGTACTCAGCTAAAAGTTCATAGGAGTGACGGCGGAATGAATAATCCCCCACTGCCTGAGGATTATTTTGCAACCCAGCATAGAAAGGTTGATAAAGCGGAATCACATAGTAGCCATTCGGTTCCAAAGTTTTTGCTGAAGAATCTAAACCTTGCGGCATAATCCGCGAACTGGTAATCGCATTATCGACCAACTGATTAATAGTGGTTAAAGCACCCGCTTCAGCCGCGCTGAGGTGCCGGAAAGCTTCCTTCTGCCCATTCTGTTCTTTCGCATCTGGAATAAGCGAAACCGTATTAAAAGCTAGAGCTTTATCTGCCGCAGAAAGCTTTAAAGTTGAGTTTGCTTCCATCACCTCAAGCGTATAAATGACGTCGAAGACCCCGCGCATATATTGCTGCAGATCATTCGGGGTTTGGAAGCGTTGCGGTGAAGCATTCTGCACTCGCCCAGCACCTAATTGATAAGCCGTATTTAAATTAAAAATTGGTGCATAGGAAGAATTTCCACCCTGAGCTTTTTGCGTGTTATTGAGAGATTCAAAAAATCCTCGGGCATACGCTTCTCCCCCAATACCAGAGCGGATTGGATGCCCGTTAAACCACACGACGTCGTCAAAAATATGCGTCATTTCATGGGTGAAAGTATTAATCCCATCATCAGAAAGAGCTTCGGAAATAATCAGGGAAACACGTTTACTTGCGGTACTGGCCTCACCTGCAAAACGTTGATAGTCCCGGTACAGTCCAAGCGGAAGCATAAATTCACGCACTCCCGAATCAACGCCTGCCCCATCCTTCGGGGACCAGCGTGTTTCAAAAGTAGCACCAGGAGTGTTCGGCTTTCCCAGCATTGCATCTGTAACTATGGTGATGTCACCTTCTGCAAGTTTATTTGCCGTAGTCGAAATCCGATGCCAAAAATCCCAAAAATTCTGTTGTTGTGCTGCCGTACTTTCTAGGCGTTGCTGTAGATTGGAAGCAGTAGCACCACCGTAACCGGCAGTTAAACCGTAAGTCACACTATGATCAGTACTTAATACGAAAATACTTGGGCTGGATAACGCAAGAAGAGGCAAAAGATGTGATTCTAAACGTTGATCAGCAGCTGCTTTTACAAAGAACTTCGCCTCACCTTTTTCCACAAATAAAGCTTGTGAAGTACGGGTAAACCAATCCGCTACCGGAACTTGTGGTGAATATTTAGCCACAAGTTTATTAATCATTCCCGAAACTGTTGGAGCTGTTGCCGGGGCAATAATTTGGGAATAAACTCCCGCGGTCTGCGCTCCACCTGCTCGCAAATATCCAATTCCCCCGATTTGTTTCACTATGTTATAAGGAGTATTCCGAGCCGGTGCCCCGAAAGCTGTTTGGGTTTCAAATAGCAATAAATCTTGAGCAGTTTTATTCTCTGTTACCTTAAATGAGTAGTATCTCTGAAGATAGGTTAAGCCAAAAATAATTTGTTTTGCATTTGCTTTTAATTCAGCTTCAGTAACCGAAGAATTAGCAACAATTCTTTCTACTTTTGCCGCTAAATCTGTTTTTACCGTATCAAATGCCGCTTTCATACCAAGTCGCTGCATGAATATTTGCTGCACTCGATTATTTATTTCAGCCTCTGTTGGTTGTTTCCCTAACTCGGCTTTTAAGGTGTTGGCAATGTTTGTCCGCTCAATATTGCTCACATACGGGGTCAAAATCGAAAATAGCGAGTCATAAGTAACTGCTTCATAATCAGTTTTTACAGCGTTCCAAAGTGAATTCGTTGCAGTAGCCTGAGGAGCCACTATCAACGGCAGTCCCAGCATGAGAGCCAGAAAAGCAGCAATGCGTTTCATGAAATTCAAGGTGTTACCTTTCGCTATAAATAACCGACCGAAATTTGACCTCGCTATCTCAACGGTAACAAAATAAATCTTGGAAACGTAGGTATCAGATAAAAATCATAAACTACACTTATGCCGTAGTTAATTCCTTATTACTTAATACTTGATTTTTCTTCGGCAAAGTTCGCAATAGCAACCAACATAAATATGCGGCGACAATATCCGTCGGCATCCCTAGCGCCAACTTCGTAACTCCAAGCCATTGCGCATATCCCCCAAAATAAAGCGGAAGCTGCACTGATAGTCGCGCAATAAAAACACATAACCAAATTATAGTGATCTGATAGTATCGCACACGCGTTAATTTCCACTCTTCACCATGACGCCAAGCAGTCTTTTCTCCGCGAAGATAACCAAGCATCACTCCAAGAAGTGGCCATCTAACCAAGATAGACACCAGAACGATGCTACCATAGGCACTATTTTTCAAAATAGATACTAGGAAAACATTCACAGATTCCCCAGTTTTCCATGCAACATAAACAGATGCACCCATGGTAATCAGCGCTAATAAAAGATGTTTAAAACTCTTCTTGGCGAATAAACGCAGAGCTAGTAAAACTACCATAACTCCAAGAGCCAAAAGTGCTGGAGCCCGGAAGTCTTTAGTTATAACCAGCCCAATCACAAAGATTAAGGTTGGGAGGACCGTTTCAATAACATTTCTCCACCCTCCAACGACTTCAAGTATTTTAAATTCATCATTATTGAGTGCAGCAAGCCCTGAACTTCTATCTCTTTTTCTCTCGCTATTAGAAATCATGACCCAAGAATCTCTCGGGCACGAGTCAAAAGTGGGGTTAAAGCATCTTTATTGGTGTGGTCATATCCCTCAGCAATATTATCCGCCACAGCAACAGCCCACTCTCCACGATCCCGATACTTTTGCACACGTTTTGCGAAAAGTTTAAGCAGGTTCTTTTCCACCGGATTCAATCCTTCATAGCGCACGCCACCCTCAAGATAGAAGTACGAATACTCTTCTTTTGCGAGTTCGGTGCGAGTAAATGTCCGCGCCGCAGATTTCCAATCACGTTCAAGATGTTGTGGAGTACCACCATTAGCCCACACGACAACCTTCCCTTGTCCCAGCGCTCCAGCATCTTTCAAAAGTTTGCGAAATAGTCTAAATCCACGAATAATGCTCATTCTGATTCCGGCACCAAAACAGATCAGGTCATATGAATTAAGAGCAAGCTCGCCTGCTTTAATCGCGGCACGTAAATCTTCGAGACTCATTAATTCCCCGCCAAGTTCCTCATGAATCCAACTAGCGTAGGTTTTCGAAAATCCAGTGATTGTATTGTAGACGACGAGCACCCGCTTCTCTTTATGCGACACCATGTCTCTCAATCCTCCTTGAATGCATAATTTTCGCCGATACATAGCTTTTTATTTTCACGACACTTATCCAAGAATAAAGGATTTTCACACACAATGCATATAAATAAGTGGGTCTGATTAAACGGTCAGACCCACTTATTAGTTTTATTGCACTATTAAGGCAATATTGCCGGCCTCCTCTTTATTAAGGCCTTGAGCACCCCTTAAACGCTGCGTGCTTCTAACGGAAACTCTG
>JAXFDG010000129.1:0-15691 GCA_034173665.1 Arcanobacterium sp. | reverse complement strand
CACCTCCCCGAAACGACATTGCCCCAAATATTTTGCAAGATTTAAGTAAAGCCTACGAAGACGTCTGCGCCCGCCGCGGAACACCTTTTGTAGAAACTTTCACTCCACTCGTTAAACACGACCAGTGGAATACCGATCTCGCGATTTCGGGCGGATACACTCCCCACCAAGCTGGCTATGGGCTAATCGCTTGGCTAGTTCTCCATCAAGGTTGGCAAGAGTGGATTAATAAAAATTAATCGCTATGGACCATAGCGATAGTCCATAGCGATTAACTACAAAACAAAAGATTAGAACTTTAAATCTACAGTAATAAAGTTCCGATCTACTGCATCAACATCTGATTCCACAACAACTGCATCAGAAGCATCAGTAAGTACTACTTTATAAGCATCTTTACCAGCAATTTCGTCTACAGTTACAAGAATCGAACACTTTGCAGCATCGCCTTCACCAATGACTCGTCCCGGCATTCCATACTCAGGAGCAACAAGTTCATTACCTTCTGCATCTTGTACCGACATCTTCACTTCTGGCATCGAGCATTCCGCACCATTAACAACAGTGGTTGCAGCATAAGGAGCCTCATCAACAATAGCGAGATTTAATCCCTTGGTGCGTTCAACCGTTGGAGCTGGCGTAGTAGATTCTGAAGATTCAGTTGTTGTGGACTCTCCAGATTTTTCAGAACTAGCCTCCTGTGCTGAAGTGCAAGCAGCAAGAGCAAAAACAGAAACAGCGGAAATAACAGAAATCTTTTTCAATAATTTGTTCATAGCTATATTTTAAACCTCCATAAGCGGGTTAATCCCACAACTTTTGTCCCACTCACCGAAAAATATCATGGGATTTCAAACAAGCAAAAAGGGCCTTTCGGCCCCCTCGCTTCAAAACCACTTATGCGTTTGGACGCTTACCGTGGTTTGCGCCACCCTTCTTGCGGGTGCGGCGCTTATTTGCACGCTTCGACATTTTTACTCCTTCAAAGTAAAGCTTCCGCCCCAAGTTTAGCTGGATTCTTAGGAAATAGCTATTTCAGTATTGGTGATAACTGCGATAAGTTTGCGTGATTCGCACTCGTAAAGATTCTGGAGCTGTTTCACGGCAAGAACGACGGATTAATTCCCGCACACTCAATTCAACTCGCACTTGTTCCGCACAGCATGGGCAATAATCTGCAAGCTCGCCGTCACGAGACACTCCCCCACGCACGCTAAAGACAGTATCTGAGCTTGGCGGTAAAGTCGCCGTCCGAACCACGCCGTCAGAAATCAAAGATTCAAATTCACGCAAAGCCTGATCTTGATCTATCTCTGTTCCTAATTCATCAAGAAGCTCACACAGCTGCAAAAAATAATCAGGTTGTGGTTCAGCATTTTCCACGATTGCTTCCGGGCAATGACAACAACATTGCGAAACTTGTTTCAGGAGCGCCGCTAGTTGAGACTCAAGATTCATTGCCATCTCAAACACCTACCCCATCTACATCGTTTTTCTCAACATATCCAAGACTCGCCGCATACTCACGCAATATCTCGCGTAGTTGCTTTCGCCCACGGTTTATCCGTGACATTACTGTACCTAAAGGTGTGCCCATAATTTCGGAAATTTCTTGATAAGAGAAACCTTCCACGTCAGCTAAGTAGACTGCGGTCCGTCGATCTTCTGGGAGTTGCGCAAGGGCTTGGCGAATTTCATCGTTAGGTAAGTTTTCTAAGGCCTGCACTTCGGCAGATTCTAAACCAACACTTTGATGTTGTGCCGCTTGGAACTCGGACCAATCAGTGATTTCCGATTCATTCGCAAACTTCGGGCGTCTTTGCGCTTTCCGATAATTTGAAATAAACGTATTGTTCAAAATTCGATAAAGCCAAGCTTTTATATTTGTGCCAGCTTGAAACTGATGAAATGCTGCGTAGGCTTTCGCGAAAGTCTCTTGCACTAGGTCTTCTGCGTCCTGCGGATTTCGGGTTAGCTGCAAGGCTGCCCCATAGAGCTGGTCCAGATATGGCAAAGCTAGCGCTTCAAAGTCAAGATACTGCTCAGCTCTCCCTGATTCAGGCACACGGGATACTAAATCTTCTGAGTTGGATACTGTTTTTACTGTTTTATCCAACTCCGGTGCAGCAGACACGAGTTTCTCACTAACATTCATCACTTTCAGCCTAATGGAGCAAAGTAAGTTAGCTCAAGCTCATCACGCGCTCAAGAAAAAATGCATTCCAGTTTCTGATAAGTGAACACGCTAAAATACTAACTAAGAAACACACCAAGATTTTGATTCGTCATGAGAGATTTAGGAGAGGCAATGTCTTCCGTTCTTGTACCGCTTTCTCGATTCGGTTTAGCCTTGCCTTTTATTACCTCCGGAATTGAAGCTATGCTCGCCCCTGAAGGGCATCGGGAACGGATTCATAATATTGCGCCAGCTTTAGAACTCCTCCCCATTGATATTACCGACGCCGTGCTCTTGGATCGCTCTACGATTCTTCTTGGAGCACTGACCACTGTCGCCGGCTGCGGGGTTGCGGTAAATCGCTGTCGCGGGCTCTCCACACTCTGCTTACTTGGAACACAAATCCCAATCACTCTTGCAAACAATCCATTTTGGCAACAAAGCAGATTAGCTCGCCGAAAATCTTTGCTTGGAATTGCGAGCGCAATTGGTTTAGCCGGTGGACTTGCCTTAAATCATTTCACTTCAAATACACCGAAATAAGGTTAGGGAATTCATGCAAAATATAAGTAATTGGCAAATTCCCAGCTGTTTTGATTCCGCAACAGAGTCCTTGCAGCCAATAAAGGCTAAAGTTCGAATCCCGGGCTCGAAATCATTGACTAATCGCTACCTAATTTTGGCGGCTCTCAGTGAAAAACCCACCATAATTACTGATGCACTTATTGCTCGAGATACACAGCTAATGATTGCAGCCCTACAAAGCCTTGGTTGCGAAATAAACATAACGGAGACCACCTTAACTGTATCTCCCGGGAAATTAATCGGTGCGCAAATTGATGCTGGCCTCGCTGGAACTGTAATGCGTTTTATTCCCCCGATTGCTGCTCTAGCAAGCGGAACCACTATTATCGACGGCGATGCTCATGCCCGAAAACGCCCAATGGAGGAAATTATCTCCGCTTTAACCCAACTCGGGGTGAGCATCAGAAAACTAGGATCCGGAGAAGAATCTTTACCTATTGAAATTATTGGTACTGATTTCGCAAAATCCTCATCCTCCACCCTGCAGAGTCCTTTCAGCGCCGCAGAGACCAAGTCTTCTGCAAACAATGCAGACCCCAACTCTGCCGCAGACAATGCAAACACTAAGTCCGCAGCAAACAATGCAGATTTTGCTTCACTCACGGAAAAGACTTTGTCGCTCTCCCCAAAAACTATGCCTGTGGTAAAAATCGATGCTTCACGTTCTTCCCAATTTATTTCTGCCTTGTTACTAAGCGCAGCTCGATACCCAGGGGGAATGGAATTACAACACCAGGGCAAGAAACTCCCCTCACTTCCGCATATCGAAATGACGCTGGAAGTTCTCCGTGAAGCAGGAGTGAAAGCCGAGCATACCAGCACCACTCCGCATACTTGGCGTGTCTTTCCAGGGGTAATCCAGCAGCCGGAAATCGCAGTAGAACCTGATCTCACAAATGCTGGACCATTCCTAGCAGCAGCAATGTTGACTTCTGGAACAGTAACTATCCAAAATTGGCCGATACAAAAAAGCGTGCAACCCGGCTTGCAATATCGCGAAATATTCACACAAATGGGTGGCACAACGAATCTTTGTGATTCAGAGCTGACGTTGATTGGACCAAAAACAATAACTGCGCTAAACCTAGATTGTGCTGAAATCGGCGAGTTAGTCCCTACCCTAGCTGCAGTCGCCGCTTTCGCGAAAGGAACTTCAAGATTTACTAATATCGAGCATTTAAGAGGCCATGAAACTGATCGACTTGCCGCCATCGCAAAAGAACTCCAAAAAATTGGAATTGACGCATACGATGAACCTGATGCTCTGGTAATAAAGGGTGTCGGTGGAAATTTTCCAAGTGAAGCCAAGTTACGAAATCAAGTTAAGGCGAAAAAGATTACGATGAGCGCTTATGCTGACCATCGCATGGCTACTTTTGCCGCTTTAATTGGGCTCCGCATCCCAGAACTTGAGCTTGACGATATTGCAGCCACCACAAAAACTTTCCCAACTTTTGTTGAGTTATGGCAGGAGGTGGCATCATGAGTCGTCGTGATATCGGAACAGATGATCACCGCGTAAAAGTACGCCCTGGAAAAGGCTCACGCCCACGCACAAAGATTCGCCCTGATTATTCAAAACTTCCTCGCGGGCAAGTAATCCGAGTCGATCGCGGACGTTATCATGTTCGAACATTGGATAGCGATGTATACGTAGTCGCCGTAAAAGCTCGCGAATTACCCCACGGTTCAGTCGTAGTTGGTGATATTTGCGCATTGAACGGAGACTTGAGCGGGAAAAAAGATACTCTTGCCCGAATTGTTAGTGTTGATCCGCGAAGAACAGCCCTGAGAAGAACCTCTGAAGAAGGTGAAGCCGCTGGAAACGAGCGCGTTATCGTGGCTAATGCCGATGTGTTAGTAATTGTTACTGCGGTAGCTCAACCAGAACCACGCCTTGGGATGATAGATCGCTGTTTGGTTGCTGCATACGACGCGAATATGATTCCGCTACTCGTACTCACAAAAACAGATATCGCAAGCCCAGAACCTTTGATTTCACATTATCAAAATTTAAATTTTCAAATTGTTCCTTCAGCATTAACCACTATCGATGAAACCGGGAAAGAAGTTCTCGACTCTGAAGCAATCGCAGAGATAAAAACACTTATTGCTGGGAAAAGCTCAGTTTTGGTTGGTCACTCCGGAGTTGGAAAGTCGACTCTAATTAATGCGCTAATCCCAGAAGCAGACCGACTTACCGGGGATGTAAACGAAGTAACTGGACGCGGGCGACACACTTCAACCTCGGCTATGGCCTTCGATTTACCGGGCGGCGGCACCGTAGTCGACACTCCTGGAGTTCGCACTTTTGGGTTAGCCCATGTTGGGGTGCAAGAACTCTTACGTGGATTCCCTGATTTAGCGGAATTAGCTGAAGAATGCCCTCGCGGCTGTGAACATCATGAAGGCGAACTTGACTGCGCTTTCGAAGAAGTTACCCAAGCTAATTTACGCTCCCGGATTATCTCTTTCCGTAGACTATTAGCAACTGTTTCAAAACCAGAATGGGCTTAGGGTAAATATGATCACTAATTCAAAGACGAATTCCCGACTATCTGACGATCTCCAAGTTCTTAGCGGAATTCTTGACAAGGTCGATACTTTCACGATGCAGCGCTTCCTTTCCACTGATTTACAGGTGGAAACAAAACCAGATTTAACGCCAGTAACTGATGCAGACCGGCAAGCAGAACAAATAATTCGGCAAACTCTTAGCCATTATCGAAGCCGCGACGCCGTGTTCGGAGAAGAAGGAGGCGAAAGCTCCGGCCCCTCCGGGCGACGTTGGATTATTGACCCGATCGACGGAACCAAAAATTTTGTGCGCGGAGTACCAGTTTGGGCAACTCTTGTCGGACTCGAAGAAGACGGTGAAATTGTTTTAGGAATGGTTTCCGCTCCCGCACTCCAACGCCGTTGGTGGGCGATAAAAGGACAAGGAGCTTATACCGGAAGAAATTTTCGCAATGCTCGAAAACTACAAGTTTCACAAATTTCCCAGATTGAAGATGCTTCTTTCTCCTATGCCTCCTTAAATGGATGGCAAGAACGCGGGCAACTTCGAGCTATGCTTCGACTCTGCCAAACAGTCTGGCGAACTCGTGGATACGGTGATTTTTGGTCTTATATGCTTCTTGCTGAAGGAGCCGTAGATATTGCCGCAGAACCGAAACTAGCACTTTACGACATGGCCGCATTAGTTCCAATCGTTACTGAAGCAGGAGGAGCTTTTACCGATCTTTCCGGACACTCCGGTCCTTGGGGCGGAAATGCTCTAGCTTCTAATGGGCTACTACATCAACAAGCTCAAGAAATCTTAAATTCCGTACACGACTAAAATCCGGCATATAACCAATAACTAAGAACTAAGGCACTACTATGAAGATTCTCCATACCGCAGACTGGCACCTTGGTCGGAGCTTGCACGGAGCCGATCTCACTCCAGCCTTCGAACAATTTACTTCATGGATTGTGGACCTAGTAAACACAGAAAGAATAGACGCTGTGCTTATTGCCGGCGATATCTTCGACCGTGGTATCGCTCCCGTAGAAATGGTCACACTGCTTTCGCAGACGTTAAATCAACTTTCGGAACTCACCCAAGTAGTCCTTATTCCCGGAAATCACGATTCTGCAAAGAGGCTCGGTTTTGGGTCTGAGTTAATGCGCAAGGAAGTTCAAATACGAATTAATACGCAACAATGTGGAGTGCCTGTTCCAATCTTTAATAAAGCAGGAAAAATTGGCGCATTGGTTTACCCAATCCCCTATCTTGACCCAACAATTGAACGCGAAAAGCTAAGCGTGTCTTCACAGCAAAACGTGCTTTCACAACAAACAAACGAAAAACTAAACACGGCGTCAAAAGAAACAATACTCGAAGAAATGGCAGATAAAGCCAGCCCGGCCCTTCTTCCAAGAACTCATCAAGCAGTTCTATCAGCCGCAATGGAACAAATCAAAAACACAATAACGAGCGGAGAATTTGCAGAATTTACTGGTCCGCAAATTGTTATGGCACACGCTTTTATTTCTGGCTCAGAACCAAGCTCTTCCGAAACCAATCTGGAAGCCGGAGGAGTAGATGCCGCTGCAACGAACACCTTTGAAATTGCCCCAAATATTAACTATGTTGCCCTTGGCCACATACATCGCCCACAAACCATGCACAGCCCATCTGGAATCCCGATTCGCTACTCCGGCTCACCGATAGCTTTTTCTTTCTCAGAAGCTGGGCAAGAAAAGTCTGTGACAATACTAGAATTCTCAGAGCTCTCAAACACTCCAGAGATTACAAAAATCCCAGTCCCTAGTTGGCGAGAAATTTCCACCATTGAAGGAACCTTTGCAGAGATTATTGGCCCAAACTTTACTCAGTATCGTGATGACTTTGTAAGAATTTATCTCCGAGACGAACTTCGCCCTGATAATGCAGTAGCAAGACTCCGGCAAATTTTCCCGAACCTTTTGCAAGTGCAGCATCAGCCAGAATTAGCAACACTACAGTCACAAGAAAATGTAACTGAAAAACAAAATAGCTCGCCGTTAGAACTAATCACAAAATTCTTCACAGAAACTGGAAACCGCGAATTGTCCGAAACTGAATCTGTATTAATTTCAGAAATTTGGACAGAGCTTAATAAAAGTAATCCGGAGGAAAAATAATGCGTTTTGAATATCTTGAATTCTCCGGAATTGGACCTTTCCGAAAAGTGCACCGTATTGATTTCTCACAGATTAACACTGAAGGTTTATTCTTAATTGAAGGTCCCACCGGTAGTGGGAAATCGACAATTATCGATGCAATATCTTTTGCGCTTTTCGGTGGTGTTGCCGGAAATGATTCCAGCAAACAGCGACTACGTTCATCTCATGCAGAAGATCACGAAGACTCTTGGGTGGATTTCGTTTTTACAATTAGTTCTGGAACTTATCGCATCCGACGAACTCCCGAATACCTCCGGAAAGCAAAGCGTGGAGACGGGGTAACTACGCGGAAATCAACAGTTGCGCTCTGGCGAATTTCAGCAGAACAACTCCGTGAAAGAAATTGGGAAAATGGCCAACCAATAGCAACCAAAGCTCGCGAAGTTGGAATCGAACTAGGAAAATTATTCCCGCTATCTCGAGAACAATTCTTACAAACTGTGGTTCTCCCACAAGGGCAATTTGCACAATTTTTAAAATTAAAATCAACAGAACGTGAAGCAATTCTTGCCACTATTTTTAATACTCGCGACTATCAAGAATTTACAAAAGCTTTAGTGGAGCATGGAAAAGCAAAATTAACTGAAGTAAATACTGCCAAAGTTAAATTCGAACAACGAATTCAAGATTTCCGAAAACTAGAATCTCTTTCAGAAATTTTCCTAACCGAGACTTCCCGAATTACTGAAACTCTATTTGCTTTCACGATTCCAAACGAAATTTCTGAAATTGCAAAATTTACAGACTCTCTCAATGCCGAAGTGCAAAAAATTAAAGCAGCTGCAAAGGCTGAAGAAACTACTGCTGCCGATGCCAAGATAAAACTAAAAGAAGCCCAAGAACGCTACCACGACGTCGTCGATAAACAACAGCGGCAACAAAAATACTTCCATCTCAAGACTCAACTAACAGATCTTGCATCAAAAAATGAACAGATTGAAGCGGATCAAGAAAAATTAGAAAAGCATTCTCAAGCAGTTGAACTTGTAGCTCTTTTTACAAAAGCAGCTTCAAGCATTGATGCAGCTGAAAAACACTATCAAGAATTCCTCACCCAGAGCGCGGAAACTGAAGTTGAAGCTGAGAATCTGCCCAATATTTTTGCGTTAGCACAATGGAATGCCGAAAAGCTCAACAGCACCTGGAAAAAGCTACAGCAAGATCAGGAAAATTTTGCTGCAAAGATCGAAGAATTAAAGCAAACACTAGCTAAAATTCAAGAACTACACGAACTCAAAGCTCAGGGGCAACAACTCGAAGATGAGTCCGCAGAAATCAAAACGCAAAATATTGAGCTGCAAAAATCTGAAGCTAAGTTAGCGGAAAAACTGCAAATAAAAAATGAACTCGAAATCCATCTGCAAGAAATTGAACAGAATTTAAATAATGAAAGAGCACGCGAAAAAGAACTAAAAGCGCAACAAAAAGACTTTGCCGAGCTGGAAATTCTGGAAAAAGAAAAAACTCGGCAGGAAACTAAAACTAATAGCACAGAGAAAGACTTTCAAACCAAACGAACTGAGTTAGATGCTGCATTCAATGCTTGGATTGGAGCAGCACCAGCAACTTTGGCACAAAAACTAAAGCTAAACGAGCCTTGCTTGGTATGTGGCGCTATTGAACATCCAAATCCTGCCAAGATTGACAATGCTTCGCATATCACTGATGAAGAGATCCTCGTGCTGAAAGCAGAACACGATGAATTACTGCAGGAAGCTCAAAGTGAACAGAAAAAATTACAAGATTTGCAACGCGAAGTCGACCATTACGAAAGCCGAAAACAATACTCCACCCTCACAGATTTAGAAACTGCCATTGCTACTAATGGTGAGAAAATAGAAAAACTTAAAACAGATTTTTCTCAAGCAAACGCATCTTTAACAGATCTTACGAAAAGCCAAGAAACGCTCGAAAAGGATAAACAACGTCTGCAAGAGAATATAAATAAACTTGCACACCTTGCGGGAAAAATCGAAAGTTTAAAACAGCAAATCGGAGCTCAAGAAAAAGCACTAGAAGATAAAGAACTTGATATTGCGGAATTAACCAGAGAACTTATCGCAGAATCAGAAAAATCTGAAAAACTCGCCCAAGCTCTTGATTTTTTCCGGAGTTTTGAACAGGAAACCTATCGTGCACTCGAAGCTCAAGACTCCGCTACCCACTCGCTGGAAAAATCTATTTTCACCGATTATACACAAGCCAAAAACTCGGTGCTCCCAGCGGCACAATCTACAGCGTTAAAAGAAAGAATTAACTCTCACTTCGAAGAAACAATCGCTATAAAAGCACAACTAACAGCATTAGATATTAGCGATCTTCTTCTCGAAGAAAAATACGACCCGGAACCGTTTAGTAAAACTCTCCTCGAAGCAGAAACAAAGCATCATCGTGCTGTTGAAAGCGCTGCAAGAGCTAGCAAAAATTATGAAAATGCACTGCATATTTCCCAAGAAGCAAAAGAATACGCGCAACAATGGGAAACCTTAGCGATATCTGGCGGCGTTATATTAAGACTTGTAGATTTAGCCACCGCTAGCAACGCAACCGATTCACGAATTCCGTTAAATATCTGGATTCTCACCCAGAGATTTGAACAGATTGTAGAACGCGCGAATCAACATCTCCAACAAATTTCCTCCGGACGCTACGAACTCATTCGCACTACTGAAGAAGGGAGAATTAAAAAGAGTGGTCTCGGTTTGAGCATTATTGATCGTGACGGTTCAGCTCAAGGTGATGTTATTCGCCCAACAACCTCACTTTCTGGCGGAGAAACCTTCTACACTTCACTTGCACTAGCTTTGGCACTAGCAGAAGTAGTGCAAGAAGAAAACGGTGGAATACATATAAATACCCTGATTATCGATGAAGGGTTCGGCTCGCTGTCAGATAGCGTGCTTGATGAAGTCATGAATTCATTGCAAAACTTACGCGATGCTGGCAGAACAGTTGGCATCGTCTCGCACGTAGCAGAATTGAAATCCCGAATCACTAGCAAGATTACAGTCAGGAAACTTGATCGCGGGCAATCAACGCTGAGCTTGAACTAAAATCTGAGACTAACTAGCAGATATGATTAACTAGATCATCTTCAAATATCAAATCTATTAAGTAGGTAATTAACTTGCCTTAATTACCTACTTAATTAAATTCCGCTCAATAGCATCAAACCACAACAATTCAACGTCTTCTAGCGCCAAATAAGCTTCCTGATCGCCAGAGATTGCCCGAATCGCCAATTCTTCACTTCCAGGCTCATCCACCAAGAATGACTCCACCAAATCCCAAGTAATCTCTGCCTGCAATAATAATGCAGTTGGCAAAAGTTCACGATCTTTTGCGGGTATTTGCAAAACACTATTTGCAACTTCAGCAACAGCCACAATCCGATGAAAATCTTTCGGTAACTTCTGCTGTGTTTGCCTGGCTAAATTTAAACATTCATCCGCCGCTGCAAGAGAAGCAACAACCTCAAGTTCTTCACTATCATAATCTGGATACAACTTCCCCAAAGCTGGTGTAGCTGCATGAACAATCCGTGGAGAAATTAGATCTGCTTGTAATTCATGAAACAGAAGCGGGAGATAAATACGCATAATCTAATCCTATGTCAGTTTCAAAATTCAAGAAATAGCACCGAATGACTTAAATCAGATTACTAATTATTACCCGATTATTATCCGCCACTAAACACCAACAAAAACCACAAAATACCGGTAAAAATTTTACAAGCAAAATTACATCAAAGAAATTCAAAAATTGTTGTGTATACACCGTATACAGCTAAAATCATCCACTCTAAAATCAAAGTCGCATTCCTCAAAGACGAGGAAATTTTCATTTCCGGCATGAAAATTATGCAGAAAATTTGCACTATTGTTATCTTCTACCGGAGTTACTATGGATAAAACCAACGAACTCGTGGATTTTTCACGTCCACTCGCAGCACCGCTAAATTCATTCGATTTACCAGAAGCTAAATCTTTTCATAAGGCCCCGCAATCACCTCAACAAATCAATAATCCGCGTCCGAAATACTTTGAAAAGTATCCCTTATCGAAACAAAATCGGGGCAGTTTTAATAACTTTGATCGAATTCAGCTCCATGCTCCCAGAACTAATAATCCAGCAAAACAGCAAGACCCAAAAGAACATTTTGCACAATCAGATAATTCCAAACCCTTAACCCCACCTGATCGATTTCTCACAACCATCGCACTACAAATCATTGAAGTCTTAAACGGTCACCGACCTGCACGGCAGCTCCAAACATGGCTCAGTATCGAAACATATGAAACATTATTACGCAGACACACACTTGGAATGCGGATTTGTGGCGGACCGCAACGATGCACTGCGCCTTATATCAAGCGCTCACGCATATTCAGCCCCTGTAAAGGAGTCGCTGAAGCTGGATTAGTTATCTTTGACGGCGTCAAAATAAGAGCCGCCGCACTCCGAGCAGAAAGCGTCCGCGCGAAATGGAAAATTACCGCAATTGAAATAGTCTGAATTTGAAACACTCTAAATCCGCAATAGAAATAAGAAAAATTAAGGTAACTACTCACATCGAGTAATTACCTTAATTAATTCTGGAATCTAATTACTTCCGCTTTTTCTTTGCGGCGCGACGTTGGGCTCGATTCATGCCATCTCCACCGGGTGTTCCCTGTGCTGATTTCACTTCTCTCCCGGAACTTGTAGAGGTTTGCGCGCGAGCAGAACCATCCTTCGCAGAAGCAGTAAAAGTAAGATTCTGTTTCGGAGCAGAATCTCGCACCCCGAGCATTTGCTTTGCGGTTTGAACACTCTGCCGTGTCTGAGCTGCTGCTAAATTAAGCGCCGAGCTTTGCTGTGCTTGCGCTTGTTCTGCTTCGCGCGCTAATCGAGCCTCTCGCTCAGATGGAAGTTCAAAATTGAAAAGGAACTGAACCGTCTCTGAACGAATTGCATCATTCATCGACTGGAACATCTGATAACCTTCTTGCTTATATTCAACAAGCGGATTACGTTGAGCCATTGCCCGTAAACCAATGCCCTCTTTGAGATAATCCATCTCATAAAGATGCTCTCGCCATTTCCGATCAAGCACATTTAAAAGTACTTGTCGTTCAACTTGACGCATCATTTCATCGCCAAGCTCATCAGCCCGCTCATCATAAATATTGTGAGCATCTGCATTGAACTCTTCAAGTAGTAACTCTCGGGTAAAGTTTTTCGCATCTCCGTGCTCAGCAGAGAACTCACTAATCGAGAATGAAGGCTTAAAGTAGCTTCGCACTGCAGTCCAAATTTGCTCTAAATCCCAATCTTCTGGAGAACCTAAAGTTTCTGCAGTCACAGTATCATCAATCGTAAAGTCAATAAAAGATTGAATCTGTGCTTCAAGATCTTCACCGTCAAGGATTCGACGTCGTTCCTGGTATACAACAGTTCGCTGCTCGCTCATCACGTCGTCATACTTCAAAACATTCTTTCGAATCTCCGCATTTCGTGATTCAATTGCGCCTTGAGCACGCTCAATCGCTTTTGACAAAATCTTGAAATCCAAAGCTTCATCTTCTGGACCATTCTTAAATGGGGCAATCGCACGGCTATTTGCAAACAACCGCATCAAATCATCGTCCAAAGAAAGATAGAATCGTGATTCACCCGGATCACCCTGACGCCCTGAACGGCCGCGAAGCTGATTATCGATACGGCGTGATTCGTGGCGTTCTGAACCGAGTACGTAAAGGCCACCAAGTGCAACTACTTCATCATGTTCAGCTTTTACTGTAGTTTTTGCTTGTTCCAGAATTTCTGGCCACTTTGCTTCATAAGCTTCAGCGTCTTCAATCGGATCTAGCCCTATTTTCTGCATCATTGCTAATGCAATATGTTCAGCATTGCCGCCAAGCATAATATCCGTACCACGGCCAGCCATATTTGTGGCAACAGTTACTGCTCCCTTTCGGCCGGCCATTGCAATCACTGCAGCTTCTCGAGCGTGCTGCTTTGCATTCAAAACTTCATGTGGAATCCGCGCACGTCTTAACAGCGCTGAAAGTTTTTCCGAATTTTCTACCGACGCCGTACCCACAAGTACCGGCTGTCCCTTTTCAAAACGTTCTTTAATATCAGCAACGATTGCGTTAAGCTTTCCTGCTTCCGTGGGGAACACCAAATCCGTTCTATCTTTTCGGATCATTGGTCGATTAGTTGGAATTGGCACAACCCCAATATTGTAAGTGGAAACAAACTCTGCAGTTTCAGTTTCTGCAGTACCCGTCATTCCAGAAAGTTTGTTGTACATCCGGAAATAGTTTTGCAAAGTAATCGTTGCGAGGGTCTGATTTTCCGCCTTAATTGCTACCTTTTCTTTTGCTTCAATTGCTTGATGCATACCTTCGTTATAACGTCGTCCCGGCAAAACTCGCCCAGTATGCTCATCAACAATTAAAACTTCACCTTCGGCCACGATGTAATCTCGATCGCGCACAAAAAGTTCTTTCGCTTTTATCGCGTTATTCAGGTAACCAATTAGTGGTGTGTTCACTGATTCGTAAAGATTGTCGATGCCAAGAAGATCTTCAATTACGTCAATCCCTGGCTCGAGAATACCAACAGTCTTCTTCTTTTCATCAACTTCGTAGTCAACGTCTTTTCGCATTTGTAAAACTGCCTGCGAAAAAGCTTCATACCACTTATTTGCATCACCCTCAGCAGGACCAGAAATAATAAGTGGAGTACGGGCCTCATCAATCAAAATGGAATCTACTTCATCGACGATTGCGAAATAGTGTCCACGTTGCACCAGTCCCGAAACTTCATGCGCCATATTGTCGCGCAAGAAATCGAAACCGAATTCATTATTTGTTCCATAGGTAATATCTGCAGCGTATTGTTGACGACGCTGCTCTGGAGTCATATTGGCAAGAATACATCCAGTAGTCATGCCTAAGAATCGATAGACTCTCCCCATTAATTCAGACTGGTAGCTTGCAAGATAGTCATTTACCGTAACTACGTGCACCCCTCGACCCGGGATAGCGTTTAAGTATGCGGCAAGAGTAGCAACAAGAGTTTTTCCTTCACCAGTGCGCATTTCGGCAATATTACCTTGGTGTAGCGCAGCACCGCCCATAATCTGGACGTCGTAGTGACGTTGCCCAAGTGTGCGCTTTGAAGCTTCCCGAACCACAGCGAATGCTTCTGGCAGGAGGTCATCTAAAGTTTCGCCGTCAAGGTAACGCTTCCGGAATTCATCAGTAGCATTACGCAACTCATCATCAGTAAAAGCAGCAAAATCTTCTTCCAGAAGATTAACTTGCTCAGCAATATTCTCAAGATTCTTAAGAGTTCTGCCTTCACCTGCACGAAGAATCTTATCGATTAGCTTGCGCACTATTTGCTCCTGACTTCAGCACACACAAATATTTCTTTAATTCTACGACTCAGCGGAGAAAACCCGACAATCTTTATGCCATCCGATGAACCATTGCATAAGCAAAAGTTGCAAGAGCATCCCGCACTTGCCCATCAGGCAAAATTTCAAGCTCTAACAAACTGTCATTAGTCCATTGCTGGGCAAGTTCACGAGTCTGTTCGACCACATCATGCACCCGCAATTTTGCAACTGTGCGATCTAAAGCTGGACCTTCAGTTAAATCTCCACTATCCAGCGCTGCTAAAATTTCTGCACCGAGATCATCAATCGTGCCATCCTTTGCCGCCTGTCGCAGTAACAAAGTTGGCATTGTATCTACGTTTTCTAAAAGATCCGTACCGGCGCGCTTCCCTGTAGTTTCAGGATCGGAGACTAAATCGATTACGTCGTCGGCAAGCTGAAATGCCACACCAATTTTCTCTCCATATGCGGCAACAGCACGGGCATACTCTGGAGTTCCCCCTGCGGCCATTACTCCATGCTCCGCAGAAGCAGCGATTAATGACCCCGTCTTATCAGAAAGTACTTGAAGATAGTGGGATACTGGGTCCACTCCTGCAGGTACTCCAGCAATTTCATGTAATTCGCCCACACATAGACGCTCAAATGCTTTCGCGTGAAGTAATACCGCCTCAGGACCAAGTTTTGAAACTATCGACGACGCCCGCGCAAATAACACATCACCAGCCATAATCGCGGCAGTATTACCAAATATTTTCTGCGCAGTCGGCACGCCTCGACGAAGTGGCGCTTCATCCATTACATCATCATGGTAAAGCGAAGCCAGA
>JAXFDG010000128.1:0-12310 GCA_034173665.1 Arcanobacterium sp. | reverse complement strand
GAAGGAACGCTTGCATTTTCGCGATTAACAGCTTTTGCTGGCACGAATAATGGGTTTGAGCTTGCAGAAGCGGATTTGCAATTGCGTAGCGAAGGCAATGTGCTTGGGCAGGCACAGTCTGGAAGAGCTTCTTCGCTAAAGTTCTTGCAAGTTATGGCAGACGGTGCACTTCTTGAGCAAGCCCGGATAATGGCAGATGAGTTTTTGCAAAAAGACCCGAACTTGCAAGGACACCCAGAATTGGCTGCTATTTTGGCGCAGATGGAGCAACGGCAAGAAGCAGAGTATCTTGTAAAGAGTTAAGCCCGGGCGAAGAGCGAGAGAAAAGAGAACACGATGACGCGCATTGTTGCGGGAACTGCGAAGGGACGCATGTTGCAGGTGCCTAAATCTGGAACCCGCCCAACTTCTGAACGGGTCCGCGAAGCCCTCTTTTCCCGCATTGAACACTACGGCTATCTTAAGGGAAGTCGAGTTTTAGATTTATTTGCCGGGTCGGGAGCACTTGGTCTCGAGGCAGCTTCTCGTGGTGCTGCAGAGGTGATTGCTGTTGAAGCGAATGCGAATGCAGTGCGAGTAATTCGTGCTAATGCCCAAGAAACAGGCTTGCGTCTCGACGTCTACCAGGGGAAAGCTGAAACTTATCTCGTTACCGCAGCTTCAGGGGAATTCGACTTAGTCTTAATTGATCCGCCTTATGATTATTCAGATGAAGCATTAGAGGAGCTACTTCTTGCGCTAAGCCCACATTTATGCGCGGATGCAATGATTTTAGTGGAACGTAGTAAACATTCTCCAGAGCCGGTTTGGCCAGCAGGAATTGCTCTAGCCGATCAGAGAAGCTGGGGCGATACTCGTGTCTGGACTGCTTTTATGCAGGATGAATAATTTCTGCGAGCTGATTAAACTAAAGCCATGACTATTGCAATCTGCCCGGGCTCCTATGATCCGATTACTTTTGGACACATTGCGATTATTCAGCGCGCAAGTAAGATTTTTCCGCAAGTAATAGTGGCTTTGGCGAATAATTCGGCAAAAAATTATTTATTTACCGACGACGAACGGCTTGCTCTGGCTCGTGCTGCGCTCGCAGAATTCCCAAATGTATCTGTTGAATTTGTGCCTGGTCTAGTCGCTGAATTCGCAGCTCAAGCGCGGGAAAAATCTGGTAGCGAGGTTGTTTTACTAAAAGGTGTGCGGGATTCTCAAGATTTCGTAAATGAAACCACAATGGCCACGGTGAATCATAATATTTCCGATATTGAAACTCTGATTTTGCCAACTGCTGCAAAATATGCACACATTTCTTCTTCGATAGTTCGTGAGCTTGCCCGATATGGTTTATCTATAACGGAATATGTGCCTGAGGCAGTGGCCCAAGCTCTACGTGAAAAACTAACTAAAGCCAAAGATAAGCAAAACTAAAGCCGAGACTTTCCGGTAAGCCTTGTGAAAACTCTATCTTGAAACGAGTAGAGTGGTTTCAGAGTTATAGTATTCGTAAATCCGGAGCAGAAAGTGAAGTTCTATGACTGAAACAGAGAATATCGAATCAGGTGAATCTCTCATTCAGATTCTTGATGAAATCACCGAATTGGTAACTAATGCAAAGTCGATGCCGCTTTCTGCTTCCGTATTGGTCAATCGCGGTGAGCTACTCGATATGCTTGAATTAGCGCGAGAAATTGTTCCTTCGCAGATTGTGGCAGCTGATTCTGTATTGCGTGACATTGATCGAGTAAATGATGATGCAAAAGACGAAGCCGATCGAATTATTGCGCGCGCAGAAGAAAACGCTGAACAGATAATTGCTCAGGCAAAGAATGAAGCCCAGCGTTTAGTTTCGCAAGACGCAGTAACTGTTTCAGCTAAGTCTCAGGCAACTAAAATTATTGATGAGGCGAAATCAAAGGCAGATCGGACAATTGCAGGTGCCAATGATTATTCTGATGGTACGTTAGAAGAGCTTGCAGAACAGATAATTGCAGTACAAGAACACCTTGATCAGATTCAAGCACAGATTGAGGCTGGTCGCGAAGTTCTTGCAGATCGCCGCGAAATTGCTGCCGAATATATTTCAGATTCGCCAGAAGAAGACTAAATTATTGCTGTAACGCTTCCTGGGGCATACTTTTAACTATGGATAAAAGATCACCGTTTGCGCTTTCATTAATTGACCTACCACGTACTGAGGGAGCAGCTCGCGACTATCATTTCGAGTTTCAAACCCCAGCTGATTTTGGTGGCGAAATGCTTGGAGTGCCGGAAGGAACACCGTTGATTGCAGATTTGAATCTACAATCAGTTTCAGAAGGTGTATATCTTCAAGGGGCAGTTCGAGCTACTGCGCATGGGCGTTGTGTGCGGTGTTTGACCGATTTTGTGCTTGAAATGGATGAACAAGTTGCAGAATTAATTTTTTATCCAGAAAAAATTCCACCACTAATCGAAGAAGGCGATGAAGAAGCCGAGGATTTTCCGGTAATCGACGGTGATCATATCGATCTTGAACCAATTTTGCGTGACTCTTTAGTGCTTGCAATGCCTTTTACCCCAACTTGTAATCCGGACTGTGGTGGTTTGTGCTCCGAGTGCGGGCAAAAATGGGATGAATTGCCTGAAGATCATCATCATGAAGTGTTTGATCCACGATTTGCGGCACTAGATGAGTTGCTAATAGCCTTTGAAGGTTCCCAAAATGAGGGCCCAGAAGGTGCTGACGAAAAGTGAATCACGACGTCGACTATTCTGAGTTGATTCAAGCTTGGGGGATTGAACTTCCACAAGCTGATCTTGAACATGCCTTAACTCATAAATCTTGGGCTTATGAGCACGAGGTGGAGAGTAACGAACGCCTAGAGTTCCTGGGAGATTCGATTCTGGGATTTATTACTGTGGAAGAAATTTTTACAGAATTTCCAGATGATAATGAAGGCGTGATGTCGAAATACAAGGCGGCAAGTGTTTCCGAGTATGCCTTAACGCAGGTAGCTCATGAATTGGAACTTGGAAAATATCTGCGATTAGGAAAAGGTGAAGCTAATAGTGGCGGGCAGGAAAAGCCCTCATTACTTTCAGACGCCGTAGAAGCAATGATTGCAGTTACTTATTTGACTCATGGAATTGAGAAAACTCGTGAGATAGTATTGCGTCATATTGAGCCGCGAATTCGGGAAGCAGTGAAGCGTGGCCCTGGTTTAGATTGGCGAACGTCTTTTGAAGAACTCGCTCGGGACCGTGGAATGACTGGGACTTTGACCTATAAGATTGAAGCAACTGGACCAGACCATGCGCGAGCCTACTTGGTAAAAGCATTTTTTGCAGATCAAGAAGTCGGACAGGGAACTGGATCTTCGCAGAAAGTTGCAAAATTAATGGCTTGTAAAGATGCATACGAACGGTTAAACGGATAATGCCAGAATTACCGGAAGTTGAAACAATCCGCCGTGGATTAGAGCCGTATGTGCTCGGGAAAACTATTTTGCAAATCGAAACTTTTCATCCGCGTGTAGATCGATACTCACCGGGACTTTTAGAAAAACTTTCCGGAAAAGAAGTTCAAGCAGTGGTGCGTCGCGGAAAGTATCTCTGGTTTGAATTCGCAGATGCGGCTTTAGTCGCACATTTACGAATGTCAGGGCAGTTTCGTATCGGCGGCGAAGTGCAAAAACATTGCCGTGCCAGAATTACTTTTACCAACGGTGAAGCTTTAGATTTCGTAGATCAACGCACTTTTGGTTTTCTGCAGTTTGATAATTTAATTCCAACAGTTGATTGCTTCCCGGCAGGTCAGGGAAGTGCTCGAGCAGAGATTCCAAAAACCGTAGCTCATATTGCAAGAGATTTAATCGACCCAAATATTTCAATTACAAACTTGGCACAGGCTGCGAAAGAGCGAAAAACACGAATTAAGACGCTATTGCTTGATCAAGGATTCGTTTCTGGAATTGGCAATATTTATGCAGATGAAGCTTTATGGGCAGCACAAGTAAACGGTGCACGAGCAGCAAATACAATTTCTTCTTCGAAACTAGTCGAATTACTAGAAGCTGCAAAAGAAGTGATGCAGCGAGCGATTGCTGTTGGTGGAACTTCTTTTGACGAGCTTTATGTAAATGTTGATGGTAGTTCAGGATATTTTGCCAGATCACTGAATGCATACGGACGTAGTGGGAATCCATGCGGAAGATGTGGCACTATATTAGTGAGAGAGGCATTTATGGGGAGGTCTTCGACGTTCTGCCCAAAGTGTCAAGCTCGGAGGCGTTAATTGGAAATCCCAATCGTGGGCCGCGTTGGAAAATAAACTTCGAAACATAAACAGAAGGTATGGATATATGAACAACACGACCGATATTCAAGTCATGATCATTGATGATCATGAAGTGGTGCGTCGCGGAATTGCAGAAGTTGTGGATCGCGCTGATGGACTGAAAGTAATCGCAGAAGCCGGTTCAGTTGCAGAAGCTGTCCGTAGAGGCGAATTAATGACTCCGGATGTGGCGTTAGTAGATCTTCGTCTTCCAGACGGTACGGGAATTGACATTATTGAACAACTTCGAGAAGTTTCCCCAAATACCCGTTGTGTTGTGCTTACTTCTTTTGACGACGACGATGCGCTTGCTGCTTCCCTAGAGGCTGGAGCAAAGGCGTACCTACTAAAGTCGGTACGCGGCGCAGAAATTACTGAAGTAATTAAGGCTGTCTTTGGCGGGCGTGTACTCCTAGATGAACGTACAGTTACTCGCCGTCGAGCTGATCATGATGATCCAACCGCAGATCTTACTCCATCAGAGCGTAAGGTTTTGGAACTGATCGGTGATGGTCTTTCAAACCGAGAAATTGGTGAAAAACTTGGAGTGGCGGAAAAGACGGTAAAGAACCATATCACTTCATTATTGGCAAAGATGGGAATGCAGCGGAGAACTCAGGTAGCAGCTTGGGTTGCTGGGCAGCGAGCATCCGGTTGGCGCAACTGAAAGAATAAACTGAACAACAAGCTTAAACAGTGGTTGTGCAAAGTCGATAGACAAGCTTAAACAGAAAAGCTTAGGTTAGTAAGCGGCTTACATAATAAGCAGGGCGAGATTATTAACTATCACCAGTGCGAAATTAGCTCTCTCGGAAAATTTTCGGGAGAGCTTTTCCTTTTGCTAATTCGTCAACGATTTTGTCCATCCAACGAATTTTTTGCATTAATGGATGTTCGATTTCTTCGACGCGATATCCACAAATCACGCCTTTAATAAGAGCCGTATTCGGGTGTATTTGTGGTGCTTGGGCAAAGAAATCTGAGAGGGAAGTGGAATCTGTTTTTAGCGCTTCAAGTTGCGCTATATCGTATCCGGTAAGCCACATCAGGATTTCATCTAATTCTGCTATTGAACGGCCTTTACGTTCAATTTTATTCACGTAATGCGGGTAAATATCAGAAAAAGGCATTTGAAAGACGCGGTCATAATTTTTTGGAGATCCCATTTTTCTTCTCCTAGAAAAAGGGGGACAATCTTGATGTAGCCACTGCGAGGTTTGAGCTCCTCAAGATTGTCCCGATGTATTCATTCTAAATAAAGCTTTTTCACTTCAGGTCATACCTAGGTATGATTTTTTATCCTAAGGGATGAGTTTTATCTTAGTGGAGCTTGCCAATAAAGCTCGGTTCCAGAGTGTCCGTCTTCTCGTGGCCGCATATGGAAGATTCCATGATGTCTGCGTGCTCGTGCGGCTAAATTCGACAATCCTGAGCGGCGCGAAAGTGAAGGGGTGATTCCGGCGCCGTCATCGGTAACAAAAACTTCAATTTGTTCTAATGAGACTGAAATTTCTACTGCCACTGAAGATGCGTGCGCATGGCGAGAAGCATTGCTTAAACCTTCACGGACTACGGCTACTACGTCGTCAGAAATATCAGAGCCAATTGCATCATCAATAATTGTGAAGTCGAAAGTGTCGTCAATTGGTGAATCATTCCATCGGATTAAAAGTGACGGAGCGAAACCAAGGGACTGTAACGCCACTGAACTTTCATGCTGAAGACGCTCAACCACAGCAGTATGAGAAGAATTATCGCGAAGAGATTGCACAATTTTTCGAATTTGCCCAACTGATTCATCGATTGCCCAGATTGCATTATCAAGCGCTTTCTTCACGGCTTCGGGAATATCGTTAGCTAAATCTTCTTTCACAGCGGTGATATGCAATCCGGAAGCAAATAATTGTTGAATTGCTAAATCATGTAGGTCGCGTGAAATTCGTGAACGTTCATCTAATTCAGCTGCCATTTCTTGAGCTTGACGAGCCTCTGCAAGCTCAAGGGCAATTGCGGCTTGTTTTGCAACGCTCTCGGCCATAGATAAATCATGTAAATCGAATTCGGAGTCTCCCGGATAGCGGAATAACACGATTACTCCACGCCCTACTCCGTGGGAAACTAAAGGTGCATACAGTGCCGGACCAAATTCCCGTAGTTCAGGAACACGAACTGTAGAGATACGTTGCATTGAGTCGATAACCACGCCTGCTTGTTCACGAATCACTGTTTGGGCACGGCCTGCACGCGGGAACTCCACGCCAATGAGCTTTTGGGATCCTTCTCCAGCAGTGATTTCACAAATCCATTTATTTAATGAAGGGAGAATCATTAAAGCGATATCGGCTCGTGCAGCTTCACGCATTTGATCAGTGATAACTTGTAGTGCCTCCTCTTCGTCTGAACCTTCAAGCAAGGAGGCAACAATTGATTGTGAAGCACGAAGCCAGCGGGAACGATTTTCTGAGTTAGCGTAGATACGAGAATTTTGCAGGGCAATTGTTGCAGCTTTCGAGAGAAGCTCCATGCATTCTGCGTCATTCTGTGTGAAATCAGTAGGTTTATTGGAAAGATAGAGCTGCCCCCAAATTTGCTGCTGTAACGTAATGTGCACTCCGAGAAAATTATTTTGTAACAACGGGAACTCGGAGAGGGACGCTGTTTTTTCTGAATAGTTTGCGAGGTCATTAATAATCAGCACATCATCAAGTGGAATTTGCCCAAAGATATTATTTTGCGCAATTGATTTTTCCACTTCCTGTGCCTTTTCCGGAGTTAACCCGCTATGGTAGAACTCAATTGTCTCTCCATGCAAAGAAAGTACTCCGAGAGCTGCATACCGAGCAAAAGTGAGTTCACGAGCAGCGTCCACGAAATATTGCAGTGCAATACTGCGTTCAAGTTGGGAAGTTAATTCGAGAGCTTTATTCAGCACTAGGCGAAGTTTATTTGCATCTATTTCGTCATTCATAAATTAATCCTCTTGGGCCACAGACCAACGATAGTTAGCATTTTCTGCAAGTAATTCTTGGTGAGATCCGCGTGCTGTGATAGTTGCTGGATTTCCACTGAGTACGAGTACTTCATCAGCAGTAGCTAGTGCTCCTAAACGATGGGTCACAATGATTACTCCGCGGCGTTGTGGATGTGAAGTTCCCGGAAGTTGGAAATCTTGCTGCGGAATAGTTAATAAATCATGGATTAAACGATCTGCTGTTTCCGTATCTAAGTGCTCGGCAGGTTCGTCTAGTAAGAGAAATTGCGCAGGGGAAGCAAGGGCTCGTGCTAAGAGAAGACGGCGTCGCTCACCTCCCGATACTGAGTTTGCGTCAGTCCCGATTATCGTATCGAGTCCTTCGGGTAGTTGTGAGAGCCATTCTGTGAGACCAGCTTTATTAAGTACGTAACTGGCTTGTTCTGGGGTTAAGGCGCCATTAGCCACCCGGAGATTTTCCAACACAGATGTTTCAAAAATATGTGCGTCTTCTGAGGTGAGACTGAGATATTGGGCAAGTTCTGCACGTTCAAGATTGCCTGGATTAATTTCATTGAGTTGAACCTGACCAGTATGTGGTGAAATCATCCCGGCAAGAGTATAAAGCAAAGTCGACTTGCCGATTCCTGACTGCCCAACAATCGCTAGTGATTTTCCAGGGGTTAGCGTTAAATCGATAGATTCTGCGACCAGTGGTCCATCTGGCCATGCTATTGCCAGATTTTGAGTAGTCAGACTAGCCCGAGTGGAAGTTGGATTCTTTACTGCAGAAGTTATTACATCTGCATCTTTTGCGCCTTCTACATTAATTAGATTCATGATTCGTACTGCAGCTCGAGCAGAACGTATTAGCTGCACGCCAGCTTCATGAAGTCTTTGGGTTGATTCAAAAGCAGCAAGTGGAGTAAGGGTGCAAACTACTAGTCCGATTTCCGATAAAGTACCAGCCGTAACCTGTAAAGTTCCAATAACTAGTGCAGAAACAACAGCCACTCCAAGTGCAAGGATATCAATTGCAGTAGCTAAAGCTGTTGGAATTGCGGCTTTATTACGTGAATTTTGAATATTTCTTTCAGTATTTGCAAGAGCTGATTCCACTTTTCCGAGACGGTTTGAGATTCGGAGTTCATCTGCGTGTTCAAGAATTGTTAATGCATGTACATTTAATTCAGCACGTTGCTCAACTTGCTCGATTTCTGAAATTCGCGCTCCACGCATTGCGAAGTACGGCCCAAGTAGACCACTTAGGAAAAGGCAAATTCCAAGAATTATGCCAATTGGCAAGGAAATTCCAGCAACGATAGCGATAGAAAGAATTGAAGTTACGATGGCTACTGCTGCGGGGAGCAAAGATTTGATAACAACATCTCCGAGGGCATCGACGTCGGATCCAGTTCGCGCAAGAAGATCACCGCGGCGAATTGGCGCAACAATATTCATTGGGGCATTTGCAAGACGTTCGTAGAGTCGGCTGCGAATTGCCGACATTCCTTTAAGTGCAACCCAGTGTGAAGAAATTCGTTCGAGATAGCGAAATACTGCTTTCCCAACACCGAAGGCGCGTACAGAAGTTGCAGCTACTGATAAATCGAGAACTGGGGGGAGTTGTGCAGCGCGAGCAATCAACCAGGCAGAAACTGCACCTAAACCAACACCCGATCCGATTGCGCCAGAACCAAAAAATACTGAAAGAGCGAAACGCTTTCGATCAATCTCAAGCAGAGTTAAAGCCTCTTTGAGAGCTTTGCGTTCTTCAGGGGGGAGAACTTTTTTCATTAGTTTTCTCCTCCTTTCTTCCAGCTTGCTGGGAGTGCGTAATCTTCGTCTTTTGCAAATTGTCGAGTTGTGGCACTTAGTTCAGCTGCAGCTCGTTCTTTTTCTGCAAGTTCCTTTGAAATATCTCGGGTTCCACTTTCAACATGAATAACTTGATCAGCAATTTTCGTGATAGCTGCGCGGTGAGCAATCACAATGACTGTTCGGCCACTATCGCGTAGTGCTTTTACCGTGTTTGATATGTGTCTTTCTGAACTTGCGTCTAAATGCGCTGAAGGTTCATCCAAGATAATTAGTTGTGTTGGCCGTAATAATGCTCGCGTAAGAGCTAGACGTTGACGTTGTCCAACTGAGAGTCCAATTCCACCATGACCAACTCGAGCTTTAACTCCGTTCGGAATCGAATTCAAAACTTCCGCGAAACCAGTATAGATGCAGGCTTGAATAAACTCAGGGGAGTGCTCCTCATCTTCTGTAAGCCCGAGATTTTCGGCAATGGTTCCCGGGACAATCGCCGGACGTTGTGGAACCCAAGTGATTTCATTCCACCAAGCTTCTGCTGGAATTTCAGAAAGGTTCTTGCCGTTAACTAAAACTTCCCCAGAATCAGGTTGCAATAATTTTAATAAGATTTGTACAGTGGTTGATTTTCCTGAACCGCTCACCCCGCGAAGCACAGTTATTTCTCCGGGGTTAATTTTTGCGTTTAATTCATTCGGAGCGACAGTTGCACGTCCCGGAGCATATGCAGATAAATCTCGAAATTCGATAACACTATTTCTTAAATTAAGTTTTTCTGGAATATCGGCTTGGGCAGTTTGGGTTTCAGGGAGGGGAGTTTCGAGAATCTCAAAGACTTCAGCTGCGGCTGCCACGCCGTCGGCAGAAGCATGGAATTGCGTCCCAACCTCTCTAAGCGGTTTAAAGACTTCAGGAGTAAGCATAATAATTACTAATCCTTCGAAAAGAAGGAGATTTCCGTGCACCATTCTAAAACCTACTTCCACGGCAACAAGTGCGGTGGAAAGGGTTGCTAAAAATTCTAGGGCCGCTCCAGAAAGAAAAGCCACATAAAGAGTCTGCATTGTTTTTTCGGCGAATGAATCTCCTAGTGCTTTGACTCGAGCTTTAGGACCTTGTTCGCGTCCAAGTGATTTTAGTGTGGTTAGACCGGCAATTAAGTCGAGTAATTGGCTGCCAAGATCTTGCATTGCTTTCAAACGTTGATTGGAATAGTTAGCAGTCATTTTTCCAATCAAAATCATAAAAATTGGAATTAACGGAATGCAGAAGATAATTAATGCTGCTGATACCCAATCAAGCCACCAGATGAGAAAAATCAATGCTGGCATCGCGGTAAATGAGAGGAAAAATTGTGGCAAGAAAGAGACGAAATATGCTTCTAAAGCATCTAAACCACGAGTTGTAACAGTGGCAACCTTAGCCGAATTTCCAGCAGCAAGCCAGCGTGGGCCAAGATTGCCGGAGTGCTTTAAAACTTTTGCGCGGAGGGCAGAAATTACTCGTAAGGCGGCACGATGGCCGGCAGCATTTTGTACAAAGTGAATTACTGCTCGGCCTAAGAAAATTCCCCCAACGGCAACTACAAGCCAGAGGATATCTTCGAGTTGCCCCTGGCGATAAAAAATTATCGAAACTGCTTTTGCTAACAAAATTACTTGCAAGGCAATAAGCAGGGTCATCACAAACCCGATAATTACCAATAGGGCAATATAGGCGCGAGTTTCTTTTGCATATTTCATTAAGCGCGGATCAAATGGTCGCACAAATTCTCCCTAGATTCTCGGCATTGTGTAATTATCTGAAATAAATTTGGTTTGCTAGGTTCATAGATATTCATAGTTTACGGCAGGATATAGTTTCGGCCTAAGCCCTGCTCAAAACAGTGACTTAGGCCGAAACTAATTATTTCGCAAAATTTAGGCGTTAGCCTTCTCGAATGAGCGGATATTTCCGTATTCCAGGCCAACATTCTCATCAGGAATATTGTCTACCGAAATACGCTTGGAGAATACCCAGTAAGACCAAGCTGTGTAGCCAAGCACGATTGGCACAAAGATTACAGCCGCGATGAGCATAATTGTGTGCGTTGGTGCTGTAGCCGAAGCTTGAGCCAAGGTGAGGTGGTATGCATCGTTAATCGAAGACTTCAAAGCATTAGCTCCGAAGGTCGAGAAGATGAAGACCACTGCACCAGCAAGAGCGCCGAAGTGTGCAAAGAATGCTGCCTTTTCGTTGCCCTTTTGAGTAAGCAGTGCAGCCACAATCAAGAGAACTGCAGTAATTGCTAATGGAATAGCTGCCACCCAAAGGTTCACCGAGTAAGCGAGCCATCCCCAAATTGCCCAAGCTGCGGTGAGTGCAGTTGAAACAAGAGAGGACTTCTTCGCGAAATCAAGTGCTCGCTTTGAGAAATCGCCGGTAGTCTTTAGTGCAAGCCAAAGTGCACCGTGATTCAAGAAGAGGGAAGCGATTACAAGACCACCAACAATTGTGAATGGAGTCAAGAGGGAGAAGAAGCCACCTGTAAGGAAGTGGTTCGCCCCTTCGCGGAGAGCTACTTCTACATTCGCTGGATCAGCTGCTACGAACTGACCATCAACATACTGTCCAACTTCAATCTTGTTACCTTGAACAAGGCTTGCAAAAGCAACGCCCCAGAGGATTGCAACAATCCAAGCTACTGAAGTGTGGAGAGTGTCCCAAGTATTACGCCACTTGTCGGAATTAATCTTGCCGCGCCATTCAAGGGCCATGATGCGGATGATGAGCATCAAGAGAACCGCTACGAGTGCGAAGTACATTCCGGAGAACATAGTTGCGTACCATTCTGGGAACGCAGCAAAGGTTGCACCACCAGCGGTAAGCAAAAATACTTCATTACCATCCCAGTGTGGGCCGATTGTGTTCAAAGCTAGACGGCGTTCCTTTGCATTCCGAGGAAGAATCTTTAGGAGCATTCCAGTACCGAAGCCGAAACCTTCAAGGGTTACGTACCCAATCCAGAGAACAACAATGAGAATGAACCAGATTATTTGTAAGAATGAAAGTTCCATTGTTTTATTACCTTTCTCTTCTTAGTAGACGAAGCTCAGCTTCGCGCCTGGCTCATCTTGATCAATTAGGTCGGTCTTAATTTCCTTTGCAGGATTAATCCCTTCCTTTGTGTAGCGCTTCAAAAGCAGGAACCAAATGACGCCGAGTACCGC
>JAXFDG010000127.1:0-14633 GCA_034173665.1 Arcanobacterium sp. | reverse complement strand
GAAACTTTTGCCTCGGCGTCGATAAGAAGCAAAGTTGCCCGTAACTACCTAGCCTTACCAGAACCCAGGGAAGGAATATCCTTTGGCTGCTTCGCGCACCTCTATGCCTACCGTTGAAAACGGCCGTCTCGTGGCCGATCGCGTATCTTTTGCAAAGATTTCAGAGCCGATGCAAGTGCCTGATCTTCTGAGCCTTCAGACCTCCTCTTATGGATGGCTGACCGGTTCCGAAGAATGGCGTGCTGCACACCCAGGCGAGAAATCTGGTCTCGAAGAGATTTTCGAAGAGATTTCACCGATTGAAAACACTGCCCGCACGATGGGCCTTGTGCTTTCCAATCCACACCTTGAAGAAGAAAAAGCCTCGATTAACGAGTGCAAAGACAAGGACATGACCTACTCCGCAGCGCTCTACGTGACTGCTGAGTTCCAGAACTATGAGACTGGCGAAATCAAGTCTCAGACCACCTTTATTGGCGATTTCCCGCTGATGACCCCACAAGGCACCTTTATTATTAACGGTACCGAGCGTGTGGTTGTTTCCCAGCTGGTTCGTTCCCCAGGTGTTTACTTCGAACGTCTCGCAGATAAGAACTCCGATAAGTACATTTACTCCACGAAGATTATCCCTTCTCGTGGTGCATGGCTTGAGTTCGAAATCGACAAGCGTGACTCTGTAGGCGTGCGTATCGACCGTAAGCGTAAGCAGTCGGTAACCGTATTCCTTAAGGCACTTGGTCTTTCGGAAGCTGAAATTCGTGAAGAATTCAAGGATTACCCAGCACTTATCGGCACCCTTGAAAAGGACACCGTAAACACTCAAGAAGAAGCGCTTACCGATCTTTACCGCAAGCTCCGCCCAGGCGAACCGCCAACGGCAGAAGCAGGCCGTAACCTAATCAAGAACTTCTACTTCAATAACAAGCGTTACGATCTCACCAAGGTTGGTCGCTACAAGATTAATAAGAAGCTTGGTCTTGAAATCGCAGCTGATGTACGTCAGCTTTTGATTGAAGATATCATCGGCACTTTGCGTTACCTCCTTGCACTTCATGCAAATGAGGCAGACGTCGTGAACAATGCTTCCGGTGAAGCAGTTCCAGTGGAAACCGACGATATTGACCACTTTGGCAATCGTCGTATTCGCGCGGTAGGCGAATTGATTCAGAACCAGGTTCGTACTGGTCTTTCCCGTCTTGATCGTATGGTTCGCGAACGCATGACCACTCAGGAAGCGGAAGCGATCACTCCTTCTTCCTTGATTAACATCCGCCCAATCGTGGCAGCAATCAAGGAGTTCTTCGGAACCTCCCAGCTTTCCCAGTTCATGGATCAGAACAATCCGCTTGCTGGTTTGACCCACAAGCGTCGTCTCTCGGCGCTCGGTCCAGGTGGTCTTTCCCGCGATCGCGCTTCGTTGGAAGTTCGAGACGTTCACCCATCGCACTATGGCCGGATGTGCCCAATCGAAACCCCGGAAGGTCCAAACATTGGTCTTATCGGTTCCTTGGCTTCTTTCGGTCGCGTAAACTCCTTCGGCTTTATTGAGACCCCTTACCGCAAGGTGGTTGACGGCGTAGTTACTGATGAAATTGAGTACCTCGATGCAGCTGATGAAGATCGGTACGCAATCGCACAGGCTTCTGCTGAACTTGATGCAAAGGGTAAGTTCGTAACAGATGAAGTTCTTGTGCGTCTTCCAGGTGGCGAACCAGCTTTGGTTCCTGCCGATGAAGTTGGGTACATGGATGTTTCCGCACGCCAGATGTGTTCTGTTGGTACGGCAATGATTCCGTTCCTTGAACACGATGATGCGAACCGTGCGTTGATGGGTGCGAACATGCAGCGTCAGGCTGTGCCGTTGATTCGCCCAGTTGCCCCACTCGTTGGTACTGGTATGGAAGCACGCGCAGCAGTTGATGCCGGTGACGTAACCGTTGCGAAGGAAGCTGGTGTTGTTACCGAAGTTTCCGCAGACGCTGTTTACGTTGAAGAAGATTCTGGTAAGCATCGAATTTATAAGCTCGCAAAGTTTGAGCGTTCTAACCCAGGTAACTGTACTAATCAGCGCGTAGCTGTTTCCGTAGGCGATCGCCTTGAAAAGGGCTCACTAATTGCTGACGGTCCAGCAACCGCTGGCGGCGAACTCGCACTTGGTCAGAACCTACTCGTGGCATTTATGGCATGGAATGGTTACAACTACGAAGATGCGATTATTCTTTCCCAGCGTTGCCAGAGCGAAGACCTCCTCACCTCAATCCATATTGAGGAACATGAAGTCGACGCTCGCGACACCAAGCTTGGTCCAGAAGAAATCACTCGCGATATTCCAAACGTTTCTGAAGAAATGCTTTCGCACCTTGATGAGCGCGGTATTATCCGCATCGGTGCAGAAGTTTCTGCAGGCGATATTCTCGTTGGCAAGATCACCCCGAAGGGTGAAACTGAGCTAACCTCTGAAGAGCGTCTTCTTCGTGCGATCTTCGGTGAGAAGGCAAAGGAAGTTCGTGATACCTCACTGCGCGTACCGCACGGTGAATCCGGTATCGTAATCGGCGTTAAGGAATTCTCTTCAGAGAACCACGATGAACTCGCTGCTGATGTTCGCCAGACTGTGCGCGTATACATTGCACAGCGTCGCAAGATCACCATCGGCGATAAGATGGCAGGTCGTCACGGAAATAAGGGTGTTATTTCCCGAATTCTTCCAGTTGAAGACATGCCATTCATGGCTGACGGTACTCCAGTAGATATCGTTTTGAATCCGCTTGGTGTGCCTTCCCGTATGAACCTCGGTCAGGTATTCGAACTCCATCTTGGCTGGATTGCAGCACAGGGTTGGGATGCTACCGAAGCTCGGAAGAACGGGGAAGAATGGGCGCTACGTCTGCCAGAGTCAGCAGTGAAGACTGAAGGTCGTCAGAACGTGGCAACGCCAGTGTTCGACGGCGTACTCTCTGATGAGCTTAATGGCCTACTCGGAGCAACCTTGCCAAACGCTGACGGTGAACGCATGGTGAATGAAGACGGTAAGGCACGTCTCTTTGACGGCCGTACCGGCGAACCATTCCCAGAGCCAGTCTCTGTTGGTTACATGTATATGCTCAAGCTGCACCACTTGGTTGACGACAAGATTCACGCTCGTTCAACCGGTCCATACTCCATGGTTACCCAGCAGCCACTTGGTGGTAAGGCCCAGTTCGGTGGCCAGCGCTTTGGTGAAATGGAAGTTTGGGCACTTGAAGCATACGGTGCCGCACACACTCTTCAGGAAATGTTGACGATTAAGTCCGACGATACCGTTGGCCGCGTCAAGGTTTACGAAGCAATTGTTAAGGGCGATAACGTCCCAGAACCGGGTATTCCAGAGTCCTTCAAGGTTCTCGTTCAAGAAATGCGTTCGCTTTGCTTGAATGTGGAAGCTTTGGACGCGCAAGGAACAGCGATTTCCTTGCAGGATGCTGATGAAGATGCCTTCCGAGCTCCACAGTCAGTGGGAACTCAGACTGGTCTCGAAGATCTGCAAACCGGTGCCGAATTCTAAAACGGAAAACTGAATTCCTGAGAATTCACAATAAGCATCAACGATGAGTGGGGCGGCCAAAACGCCCGCCGCCTCACTCACATCGGAAAAATAACCCGGCGTAAAAACTTCGGAAGTAGGAATCTTGCTCGACGTTAATCTCTTCGATCAGCTCCACATCTCGCTGGCCACCTCTGACGACATTCGCTCTTGGTCGCACGGTACGGTAACAAAGCCAGAAACTATTAATTACCGTACCCTTAAGCCAGAGAAAGATGGCCTCTTTGGCGAGCAAATTTTCGGCCCAACCCGTGACTGGGAATGTGCTTGTGGTAAGTACAAGCGCCCACGTTACAAGGGCATTATCTGTGAACGTTGTGGCGTTGAAGTCACTCGTTCTAAGGTTCGTCGTGACCGCATGGGTCATATCGAACTCGCAGCACCAGTAACCCATATTTGGTACTTCAAGGGTGTTCCATCACGCCTTGGCTACCTTCTCGATATCGCACCAAAGGATCTCGAAAAGGTTATTTACTTTGCTGCATACATGGTGACCGACGTCGATGAGCAGCGTCGTCACGATGACCTCCCAGCACTTACTGCAGAGTACGAACTTGAGCGTGAAAACCTAATCAAGGAACGCGACGTTGAACTCGAGAAGCTGCTCAAGGCAGAAGAAGCAGCACTGAAGGCAGCAGAAGGGGAGTCCGCTGCAGCTCGGAAGAAGATTTCTCGAGCTTCAGAAGCAGACTTGACCCGTATTCGCCGTCAGTACGAAGAAGACCTAGCACGCTTAGAAGAAGTTTGGGATAAATTCACCAAGCTTCGCGTTGGCGATCTTGAAGGCGATGAAGAAGTTTATCGCGAGATGCACTTCCGCTGGGGCGATTACTTCTCAGCATGCCGTGGTGCAGAAGCAATTCAGCGTCGTCTGCAGACCTTCGATTTACAGGCTGAGCATGATGCACTTGTAGAGCAGATTGAAACTGGCACTGCGCAGCGTAAGACTCGTGCGCTTAAGCGGATTAAGGTTGTGAATGCATTCTTGCAGTCTGGAACCAAGCCAGAAGCAATGGTTCTTGACGCACTTCCAGTGATTCCACCAGACTTGCGCCCAATGGTGCAGCTCGATGGTGGCCGTTTCGCAACCTCTGATTTGAACGATCTATACCGTCGCGTAATCAACCGTAACAACCGCCTCAAGCGCATGATCGATCTGAATGCGCCAGAGATTATGGTGAATAACGAAAAGCGAATGCTGCAGGAAGCTGTGGATGCGCTCTTCGATAACGGACGTCGTGGCCGCCCAGTTCAGGGTGCAGGTAACCGCCCATTGAAGTCGATTTCTGACATGCTTAAGGGTAAGCAGGGTCGTTTCCGTCAGAACTTGCTCGGTAAGCGTGTAGATTACTCTGGCCGTTCGGTTATCGTTGTTGGTCCAGATTTGAAGCTGCACCAGTGTGGTCTGCCAAAGACGATGGCTCTCGAGCTCTTCAAGCCTTTCGTGCAGAAGCGTCTTGTAGACCTCGAACTTGCAAAGAACATTAAGGCTGCAAAGCGTCTGATTGAACGTCAGCGTGATGAAGTGTTCGATGTGCTCGAAGAGGTTATTAAGGAACACCCAGTTCTTTTGAACCGTGCACCTACCTTGCACCGCCTTGGTATCCAGGCATTCGAACCACAGCTTATTGAAGGTAAGGCAATCCGCCTTCACCCACTCGTTTGTGCTGCGTTTAACGCGGACTTCGACGGTGACCAGATGGCTGTGCACTTGCCACTCTCGGTAGAAGCACAGGCAGAAGCTCGAATCTTGATGCTTTCCGCAAACAATATTTTGAAGCCTTCTGACGGTCGTCCAGTAACCGTTCCTTCACAGGATATGATTATTGGTCTTTACCACTTGACCATGATTCGTGAAGGCGGCAAGGGCGAAGGCCGTTACTTCTCCTCAATCGCTGAAGCACAGATGGCCGCAGATCTTGGTGAGCTTGATTTGAACTCACTGGTAAAGATTCGTTTCAAGGCAGACGATATCGTGCTTCCACGTGGTTGGGAAGCACCAGAAGGCTATGAAGCGGGCGATGCTGTCGTCCTTGAAACCAGCCTTGGCCGTGCAATCTTTAACGATGCGCTACCAACCGCATTCCACTACGTAAACACCGTTGTGGACAAGAAGGTTCTTGGCGCAATCGTGAACGAACTTGCAGAGCGTTACCCGAAGGTAGATGTCGGGGCATCACTTGATGCTTTGAAGGATACCGGCTTCTTCTGGGGTGGACGTTCCGGTGTGACCATTGCAGTTTCGGATGTAAAGGTGCCAGCAAATAAGGCTGAGATCTTGGAAGCAGCTGAAAAGCGTGCTGCAAAGATTGAGCTTGAATACCAAGAAGGTAACATCCGCGATGAAGATCGCCGCCGTGACCTTGTTGAACTCTGGACCGAAGTAACCGATCAAGTTGCGGACGAAATGCGTGACCAGTTCGATTACTGGAACAACATCAACCAGATGGTTTCCTCCGGTGCTCGTGGTAACTGGATGCAGATTCGCCAGGTTGCAGGTATGCGTGGTCTCGTGGCCGATCCAAAGGGTGAAATTATTCCTCGCCCAATTAAGTCGAACTACCGCGAAGGTCTTTCCGCTCTTGAATACTTCACCGCAACCCACGGTGCGCGTAAGGGTCTTGCCGATACCGCGCTTCGTACCGCGGAATCTGGATACTTGACTCGTCGTCTTGTTGACGTTGCACAGGATGTTATTGTGCGTGAAGCTGACTGTGGCACCAGCCGTGGTCTGCTCAAGCCAATTATTGTTGTGGATGCCGACGGCGTGGAGACACGTTCTGAAGATATCGAAACCTCTGTATTTGCTCGCACCCTTGCAAAGGATGCCGTAGATGCTGACGGTAACGTAATTGTTCACGCAGGTGAAGATATCGGTGACGTTGCGCTTGAAAAGCTAATTGAAGCTGGAATCAAGGAAATTTCAGTGCGTTCCGTACTTACCTGTGATTCTCGTGTTGGAACCTGTGCAATGTGTTACGGTCGTTCCTTGGCAACCGGCAAGCTCGTGGATATTGGGGAAGCAGTTGGTATTGTTTCGGCACAGTCCATTGGCGAACCTGGTACTCAGCTAACGATGCGTACCTTCCACACCGGTGGTGCGGCATCAGCAGAGGATATTACCCAGGGTCTTCCACGCGTTCAGGAACTTTTCGAAGCACGTACTCCAAAGGGTGAAGCTCCGATTGCAGAAGCTGCCGGTACCTTAGAAATTGAAGATCTTGAGCGTTCTCGCCGTCTGATTATCAAGCCAGCTAAGGGCGAAGAAATCGTTTACATCGTTTCCAAGCGCGCAAAGCTTCTTGCAGCTGAAGGCAGCCAGGTAACTGTGGGCCAGCAGCTTGTAGAAGGCTGGATTGATCCAAAGAAGGTCTTGCGTATCTCCGGACCTCGTGCTGCACAGTTGCACTTGGTTTCCGAAGTACAGCATGTTTACCGTTCCCAGGGTGTAGAAATCCACGATAAGCACATCGAAGTTATCGTGCGTCAGATGTTGCGCCGCGTAACCGTGCTTGATTCGGGCGATACGAACCTCCTCCCAGGCGAACTTGTGGATATGGCTGTGTTCACCGATGCGAACCGTGCGGCAACAGCTGAAGGTTTGAAGAACGCAACCGGTCGTCCAGAGCTTATGGGTATCACCAAGGCTTCCTTGGCAACTGATTCATGGCTCTCCGCCGCTTCCTTCCAGGAGACGACGAAGGTTTTGACTGAGGCTGCTTTGAACTCGAAGTCTGATCCGCTTTCCGGTCTGAAGGAAAATGTTATCCTCGGTAAGCTCATTCCGGCTGGTACTGGTCTTGAGACTTTACGTGGCATGAATGTTGAGCCAACTCCGGAAGCACGTTCTGAATACGAACAGCTGAACAATATCATTAGCCGTGACATCGATGGTTTTGATGATCTTTATGGTTATTCAAGCTTTGATGAATATGATTCAGGTCTCGGCTATGGATATGGCTTAAATTTCTAAAGTGATAGTTCTAAATACGGCAAATGTAGATTTTGCTGTGAACTAACATCGAGAAATTGACCTATAAGTTGCCGGCTCTGGTAGAGTACCAGAGCCGGCAACTTATATATTTGGAAATAAGCTGGCGCACCTAAACTTTATGGAGGGGAAATGACCACACGCGTTAAGAAAATTGTTGCTAGCTTTGTTGCTGTTATGTTCTCATTGAGCCTTGCGGCCTGCTCTTCAGATACTGCAACAGAGTCAAAGACTTTTGTGATGGGAAATGAATTTGTGCAAATCGAAATGACTCTTGAAGCGAAAGAGGATAAAGTTCAAACGATTACTCAGCATTCAACTATTGATACTGCTAAAGTTACTGATACTGCAATGCTTGATACAGTTCGTGAGCAAGTTGAAATTACCAAAGAGAAAATGTCGGATATTACTGGAGCAGAGTATAAATTTACTGAAAAAGACGGCATTATGACCGAAGATATGGTTTTGCCAGTACACACTAAAGAATTGCTTGATCAGATTACAGAAAAAGAACTACTTCCAGTAACTGGAGAAAATGTAGAGTTCCTATCTTTGGAGCAGTCGGTGAAGAGCTTGACTGCGCAAGGCTGGGTAGAAAAATAAATCTTTAATTCTGGAAAATCGTGATTACGCTGCGTTTTTCCAAAGAATGTGCCAAGTACCACGCTTGAATTTACAAATTAGGCTTTGACGTGATCGCGGCTGAGCCGATAGTCTTAAGAACGGTGCCCGTTTCGGCATTCTTTACGTTGCTTTTCTGACGCTGCATTTTAAGTTGCAAAGAAAATGCAGGAAAACGTTAGATGAAGAATGGCGAACGATGGGGAAGTACGGTGTCTTCCTTTGCGCAGGCTTTGTTGCCAACAATGAAGCAGGCGGGCAGTTCAACTAAATCGCAATAGTTAACAGGAGAAATAGTGCCAACTATTCAGCAGCTGGTTCGTAAGGGCCGCAGCAGCAAGGCGAACCACTCCAATACCCCTGCGCTCAAGAAGAGCCCGCAGCGTCGTGGAGTGTGTACTCGCGTTTACACCACAACACCTAAGAAGCCTAATTCGGCTCTCCGTAAGGTTGCTCGTGTTCGTTTGTCCTCAGGCATTGAGGTCTCGGCTTACATCCCAGGTGAGGGTCACAACCTCCAGGAGCACTCAATCGTGCTCGTTCGTGGTGGTCGTGTAAAGGACCTCCCAGGTGTTCGCTACCACATCGTTCGTGGTGCTCTTGACACCCAGGGTGTGAAGAACCGTGCTCAGGGTCGCTCCAAGTACGGTGCAAAGAAGGAGAAGAAGTAATGCCACGTAAAGGACCTGCACGCAAGCGCCCATTAGTCGCTGATCCAGTACACGGTTCCACCTTGGTAACCCAGCTTATTAACCGGGTTCTCCTTGATGGTAAGAAGTCAACCGCAGAGCGTATCGTTTACGGTGCACTCAATGCAGTTGGTGAAAAGACCGGTCAGGATCCACTACAAGTTCTTAAGCGCGCACTCGATAACATCCGCCCACAGCTGGAAGTAAAGTCCCGCCGTGTTGGTGGTGCTACCTACCAGGTGCCAGTTGACGTTAAGCCTGGTCGCGCAAACACTCTCGCACTCCGTTGGCTCGTGGATTTCTCCCGCCAGCGTCGTGAGAACACTATGCTCGAGCGTCTCCAGAATGAAATTATGGATGCCGCTAACGGTCTAGGCGCAGCAGTTAAGCGTCGCGAAGACATGCACCGCATGGCTGAGTCGAACCGCGCCTTCGCACACTACCGCTGGTAAACCCGAAGGCTGCACGCAGCCTAGAGAAAGAAGAGAGTTCTTTAAATGGCACAAGAAGTGCTTTCAGACCTTACTAAGGTCCGCAATATTGGAATTATGGCGCATATTGACGCCGGTAAGACCACCACAACAGAACGTATTTTGTTCTACACCGGTATTAACTACAAGATCGGTGAAACTCACGATGGCGCTTCCACCACCGACTGGATGGAGCAGGAGAAGGAACGTGGTATTACCATTACCTCCGCTGCTGTTACCTCCTTCTGGAAGAAGCACCAGGTTAATATTATCGACACCCCAGGCCACGTTGACTTTACCGTTGAGGTAGAGCGTTCACTTCGTGTTCTCGACGGCGCTGTTGCAGTGTTCGACGGCAAGGAAGGTGTTGAGCCACAGTCTGAGACCGTTTGGCGTCAGGCTGATAAGTACGGCGTTCCACGTATCTGCTTCATCAACAAGATGGACAAGATGGGTGCGGACTTCTACTTCTCAGTACAGACCATTCGTGATCGTCTCCACGCAACTCCACTCGTGATGCAGCTTCCAATTGGTTCTGAATCCGAGCTTTCGGGCGTTATCGACCTCCTCACCATGAAGGCTCTTCGCTTCCCAGCTGAAGATGATAAGGGCAACAAGACCATGGGTTCGGTCGTTGTGGAAGAAGAAATTCCAGCAGACATGCTCGAAAAGGCAGAAGAGTACCGTGCACAGCTCATCGAAGCTGTAGCGGAAACTGACGATGCACTACTCGAGAAGTTCTTCGGCGGAGAAGAAATCTCCATCGACGAACTCAAGGCTGCAATCCGCAAGATCACCATTGCCGGTGAAGCTTACCCAGTTTATTCTGGTTCCGCATACAAGAATATTGGTATTCAGCCAGTTCTTGACGCTGTTGTGGACTTCCTTCCATCACCACTTGATATTGGTGCAGTTCAGGGCCACGATCCAAAGGACGAAGAAAAGGCAATGACCCGCGAACCAAGTGAGTCCGAGCCATTCTCCGCACTTGCATTCAAGATTGCGGTTCACCCATTCTTTGGTCGTCTTACCTACATCCGTGTTTACTCCGGCAAGATTGACGCTGGCGCACAGACCCTTAACGCAACCAAGGGTAAGAAGGAACGTATCGGTAAGATCTTCCAGATGCACTCCAACAAGGAAAACCCAGTAGAAGAGGCACATGCAGGCCATATCTACGCAGTTGTTGGTTTGAAGGACACAACCACTGGTGACACCCTCTGTGATCAGGCACATCCGATTTCACTCGAATCGATGACCTTCCCAGATCCAGTGATCCACGTGGCAATTGAGCCAAAGTCAAAGGGCGACCAAGAAAAGCTTGGTACCGCAATTCAGAAGCTTGCCGAAGAAGATCCAACCTTCTCGGTGAAACTAGACGATGAGACCGGCCAGACCGTTATTGGCGGTATGGGCGAGCTCCACCTCGATATTCTCGTTGACCGTATGCGTCGCGAATTCAAGGTTGAAGCAAATGTTGGTGCGCCAATGGTTGCTTACCGTGAAACCATTCGCGGCAAGGCTGAGAAGATCGAATACACCCACAAGAAGCAGACTGGTGGTTCTGGCCAGTTCGCTAAGGTTCTCGTGACCTTCGAGCCACTCGAGGAGAACGAGGAGGGTACAACCTACGAGTTCGTAGATGCAGTTACTGGTGGTCGCGTTCCACGTGAGTACATCCCATCTGTTGACGCTGGTATTCAGGCAGCAATGGAGAACGGTGTGCTTGCAGGCTTCCCAATGGTTGGCGTTAAGGCAACCTTGGAAGACGGCGCATACCACGACGTCGATTCCTCTGAAATGGCGTTCAAGATTGCTGGCCAGATGGTATTCCGTGAGGGCGCAAAGCGTGCTAATCCGGTTATCCTCGAACCAGTGATGGACGTTGAGGTGCGTACTCCAGAAGAGTACATGGGCGATGTGATTGGCGATCTTAACTCCCGTCGTGGCCAGATTGCTTCGATGGAAGACGCTACTGGCGTAAAGATTGTGCGAGCACACGTTCCACTTTCCGAAATGTTCGGTTACGTTGGCGACCTTCGTTCAAAGACGCAGGGTCGTGCAGTGTACACGATGCAGTTCGCAAAGTACGTGGAGGTTCCGAAGGCTGTTGCCGACGAAATCATCCAGAAGACCCGTGGCGAGTGAGCCAACAGGTTAAATTAGCAAAAAGAAAATTAAACCAGTAGGATTTCACTTAGCCAGGGGTTAAATACAAAAGGTATTTAATCTGAGAAGCTAATTGATACTACCCGAGTCCCAGGAGGGCACAAGTGGCTAAGGCCAAGTACGATAAGACTAAGCCGCATATGAACATCGGCACCATCGGTCACGTTGATCACGGTAAGACCACCACCACTGCTGCAATTACCAAGGTTCTTGCAGACAAGTACCCAGATCTCAACGAAGTTACCGCTTTCGAAAACATCGATAACGCTCCAGAAGAGCGCGAGCGTGGTATTACCATTAACGTTGCTCACGTTGAGTACCAGACCGAAAAGCGTCACTACGCACACGTTGACGCTCCAGGCCACGCCGACTACATCAAGAACATGATTACCGGTGCTGCACAGATGGACGGCGCAATTCTTGTTGTTGCTGCTACCGACGGTGCAATGGCTCAGACCCGCGAGCACGTTCTTCTTGCTCGCCAGGTTGGCGTTCCAGAGATCATCGTTGCACTTAACAAGTGCGATATGGTTGACGACGAAGAAATACTCGAACTCGTTGAAATGGAAATCCGTGAGCTTCTTTCCGATAACGGCTACGATGGCGATAACTGCCCAGTAGTACGTATCTCCGGTTACCAGGCTCTTCAGGGCGAAGCTGAGTGGGTAAAGTCCATCGAAGACCTCATGGAGCAGGTTGATGAGTACTTCTCCGATCCAGTTCGTGACCTTGACAAGCCATTCCTTATGCCAATTGAGGACGTATTCACCATCTCCGGCCGTGGTACCGTTGTTACCGGTCGTGTAGAGCGTGGTCTCCTCAACATCAATGAGGAAGTTGAAATCCTCGGTATTCGTGCACCACAGAAGACCACCGTTACCGGTATCGAAATGTTCCACAAGCAGATGGATCACGCAGATGCAGGCGAAAACTGTGGTCTCCTTCTTCGCGGTACCAAGCGTGACGAAGTAGAGCGCGGTCAGGTTGTTGCTAAGCCAGGTTCGATTACTCCACACACCGAGTTCGAAGCTCAGGTTTACGTTCTTAAGAAGGAAGAAGGCGGTCGTCACAACCCATTCTTCTCCAACTACCGTCCACAGTTCTACTTCCGTACCACCGACGTAACCGGCGTTATCACCCTTCCAGAAGGTGTAGAAATGGTTATGCCTGGCGATAACACTGAGATGAACGTTGAGCTCATCCAGCCAATCGCAATGGAAGAAGGCCTCGGCTTCGCTATCCGTGAAGGTGGCCGTACCGTTGGTTCAGGTCGTGTTATCAAGGTAATCAAGTAATTGATTCTTGACGGCGTGCGGGAGCGTTTAGCTTTGACTTAATTCCTGCAGCTATTCACGACTAGTGGTGATACAAAAGTATTAACTGCAACATCTTTGAGAGGGTTGTACTGCGAAAGTGGTACAACCCTCTCAATATATTTCTAAGGATTCTCTTGCTTTCACAATATCGAGCTATTTTTCTTGCGCTTTTAGCTGCCGTACTTTTTGCGCTATCAATTCCAATAGCAAAATATTTCCTGGTTGACGTTCCTCCCTTAATCGTGGCGTCCTTTCTTTATCTTGGTGCCGGGTTAGCGATGGGAGTAACTTTTGTGCTGCAACGAAATAACCCGACTCGGGCGGCCTTACTGGGAAAAGAAGATTCCCCGTATGTTATTTCGATGGTGCTTTTGGATATTCTTGCCCCGATCTTATTGTTATTTGGTCTGAAACTGACTTCTTCAGCGAATGCTTCGCTTTTAGTTAATGCAGAGATTGTTTTTACTGCGGTAGTTGCTGCATTAGTTTTCCGGGAAAAGATTTCGCGGTTATTGTCATTTGCGATTCTGCTCATTTTATTTGCTTCAGTGATTTTAACTTTTGAAGGCACCGAGGCTTTAACTTTTAATATTGGTTCATTACTTGTGTTGGGGGCGGCTCTTTGTTGGGGGATTGAAAATAACTGTACTCGCGCAATAAGTACAAAAAATTCTGAACAAATCGTGATGGTGAAAGGGCTCGGTTCGGCAGCGGGAAGTTTACTGGTAGCACAGATAGCTGGTACTACTGTTTCGTGGGGTTGGGAATTGCTCGGAATACTTGTACTGGGAGCTTTATCTTATGGTGTAAGTATCAATATTTATGTTAAAGCACAGCGTACTTTAGGAGCTGCGCGAACAAGCGCATACTATGCCTTAAATCCTTTTTTGGGTGTTCTTTTTAGTTTAATTTTCTTGGGAGAGCGCCCAGTTTACGGCTTTTACCTTGGATTATTATTGATGCTTGTGGCTACCATCCTGCTCGTTCGCGAAGAATTTTCCCGCGAAGAATCCTCATAAAGTGGAAAAATAAGAGTTAAAACTGAAACTTGATTCTCTCCGATTAGGAAAAGTTTCACATAGAATATGTTGAAATCAACATTGTTTATGTTAATATTTTCTTAATGTCACTGCCGACATTGATCAATGAAGATCTTAGGAGAAATCGATGACTAACACCCCTCGTCTTGAATCAGGTCCGCTAGTAGTAGCGATTGATTCTTCTACCCAATCTACAAAGGCAATTGTTGTAGATGCTGCTGGAAATGTTTGGTCCACGGCAAAACGTTCTATTCCAATGCAAACCCCGGCAATGGATTTCTATGAGCATGACCCGAAGCTTTGGTGGGAAACAACGCGGGACACTATCGGAGAAGTCCTTGCTGGATTAACCCAATCCGAACGCGATCGCATCGCTGCAATCGGTATTACTCATCAGCGTGAATCTTTCGCTCCATTTACTGCAGACGGCGAGCCACTTGGTCCTGGTATCCTTTGGCTTGATGGGCGTGCAGTTGATCAAATTGCTCGTTATGGAAACTCACATATTCATGAGCTTTCCGGCAAACCAGCAGGAGTAACTCCAGCTTTATACAAGATGGCATGGGTTAGTGAAAACCGCCCGGAGCTGTTTGAGAAGGCAGACAAGATTGTTGACGTTCTTGGCTATATCGTCTTCAACACGGAAATGGGGTCCAGAAATGCAAGCTTCAAGCAACAGAGTGTAGGTGGTCCAACCTCATATTTGATACCCACAATCTTAACAAACTCTTGTTCCTATTCATGAGAATACAAA
>JAXFDG010000126.1:0-6433 GCA_034173665.1 Arcanobacterium sp. | reverse complement strand
GGTGCTCGTGCCAGTAATCCCGTTGTCAGTGTAGATGCCTGCAAACACCCACCCAGCACGAGAACTAATCCTTTGTTGGTAGTGGGAAACCTGCGCCGCATAGGAGTGCAGTTGCTTGTCGCTCTCGGTGCTCACGCGCGCATACGCAGCGACCCTCACAAGTGTGGGTTTTATTGCGGGTTTGGTCAGTTCAGTGATCGTTGCCATCAGGGGTGAAACTCCAGGAAACTAGGCGTTTGGGTCATGTCTATACAGCCCTAGAAGCGGGCTTGTATCAAGCAGATTTGGGCAGATTCAGGGCACTAACTTTCGCTGAATATTTAGCGGAAAGCCGCTCCTCGAGTGCATGAAATTCAGCGGTGGTGATGAGGTTTTGTTGCAAGAGCTGGTGTGCGATGTTGAGGGCGGTGCGGCATCTGGTTTCGGCTTCAAGCAGGCTCATGGTTTGCCACCTTTGGTGCCGTAGCGGTGTTGGATGTAGCAGCCGTGATCGCAGTACTTTCGGGCAGCTGAACTCCAGGCCACAAACACCGTCCCGCAGTTCAAGCAACGCTGTGGCTGTCTTGTGCGTGGGGTGATGTGGTGACGATTCACTGCCCACCATTTCAATCGGTGAGCGTCATTGCAGAAGCGTTTGCGGGAGTTGAATTTGGAAGTTTCTAGGGCTTCACCGCACCATGCACACCACAGATCATCATCATTGCTGACGGCTTTCGTGGTGATTTTGGCGCGGGCGAGAAAATTCTTCACATCTTGCAGGCTCACCAGTAATAGTTCTGCTATCTGTTTGGGTGTTCCGCCTTGTTCCCTGATACGTGTAGCCACCTGTTTTTGATGCTCTGTTAGTGCCATCAGCGGGGTGCTCCTATCACGGTTGAAAATGAATCGGTCACAGGTAGGCCACTGACGCGCAGTTTGTTAAGCCCCAAAACGCGAAAAAGTCCCGCACCAACCCAAAAGCGGGTTGATGCGGGACCAAAGAAAACAGGATTTAGCGGATGCCGAGCTTACGGTTCACAAGATCCTGCACCGGCTGATACAGGCTGCCTAGGCGACGGCGGCGCTCCTCGCCATTGCCGTACTCGCCACGAAGCACAGCGTTCGCTAGTGCATCAAGGTTCGGAGCAGATGGTGCGGGTGCTTTACCAGCGATGAGCTCGTTGACACGGCGCTGCACCTCTCCGTAACGGGCACCAAGTCGGCGTTTGCGTTCTTCACCGTTGCCGTAGCGGCCAGCGAGTACAGCGCGGGCCAGTTCATCAACGCTGCCACCCGGCGCAGATGCTGCCGGTGGCTTATGTGCTGATGGGACACCTGCGTTGCCGCCCAGGTATGGGCGGTGATGCATGGTGATGCATCCTGACGCACAACCGGAGGTGCAAAGCATGAACGCACAGTTCACTGGCGTATTTGATGTGCTGCACCGCTACATCGGCGATGGGGAAGACAATGGTGATTTTGTAACTCGTATCATCGCTATGTTGACCAAAGAACCCATTGAAGATTCGAAAAAAACACGCATTGATTCAACCAACGCGCACATCGACTTAACTGCCGGAAAGTCCAAAAATACATTGCGCGGATGGCGTTCCCGGGGAATCCCCAAAAACATGGCAGGTTGGATTTTGGGGCGTTGGAATAGCGATCCAATGTTTGACTGCTTGGCTAATCTTGAGGAGTCTATCGCCGACAAGTTGGTTGCGGATCTACATACATACATGCCAACAATTACGAGTCACAATCTTGCGCAAACTGTCTGCGACTGGTTTGAGGATTATTGCTATACGCAATCTGGTCAAAAGCGAGCTGACGATGACCAGATTGCTGAACAAACTGCAATGTCTTTGGGGCTGAAGAAAAAGTTTGGATCCCATCTTCTACGAGAAGCAGAATCAACTTGCATGAGCCCGAACTGCTCTAGGGCGCTAGTGATGGTTAACGCCGCGGGTATTGCAACAGACAATTACGAGGCCGTGCTCATTGACCCGAGGAAGTCATCAGAAATTTTCAACGTCGCGGCTCTTTGCAACAGGTGCGCACGCAACCACCTAGAAGCAAGCACGAGGCAAACCATAAGTAGCCTTGCAAGGATCAAAGCTCAACTTTCGACTGAGTTAAAGATGAGAGACCGAATTGGAGAAAGCTCAATCGAAAAAGGATTAGCAGAGCTAATTGTTCGATTGAAAGGGTATAAGGCCAGTGACCAAGTCCCTGATATCTCCTTTGACGTGGTCGAGGTTGAAAGAAAGATCGACGAAAACTTAGACCCTTTCCTTTTTCATGAGGTGCACGAGAAAGTTACGGCCTATTACACGGTTGTTCATTCAATCTTTCAAGATTTACACGCTTCTGGCGAGATTGATGTTGAGGTGCTACGGCATGACATCAAAAGTGATTACCTGCGCCTGCGGGATCAGCCTCGACAGAAAGTTTTCGAAGCAATATGCAAAAAGATCAACTCAGCCACTAGAGCCGAGATGTTTCTGTGCTCCATCGTTGCATCATACTTTGTCCAATCCTGCGATGTATTTGAACCGCTAATTCAGAAGGTAAGAGATCATGCTTCTGCCTAGCAAGCTTTACGCATTTAACGAGAGCAGCCTTGCACTATTCGCTCCAATATTAGAAAAGCTCGCTAATGGCCCAACCATGCCAGTCAATTTGGCACGGGAGCTAGACATCAGCATTAACCAGCTAGAACACGCCCTCGGCGCTCTTTACGCACTTCGCGCCATTGACCTCAACGAAAAAGGAGATGTTTATTCATGCTTGTAGAAATGTGGTCTCCGGCATTCAAAGAGGCATTTACTCAGCGCCCGTCAATCAGGTTTTCAACCGGCCTGAACGTCATTAAAGGTGCTACAGACGGAGCCAATTCAATCGGCAAATCTTCACTGTTGCTTGCCATCGACTTCGCTTTTTCTGGAAGCTCATATCTGAGAAGTGGTGTGGTTGAAGAGGTCGGGCATCATACTAATTACTTCACCTTCCGCTTCGATAACCAGGATTTTCGATTCGCACGCTCGACAAGCAATCCAAGCCAAGTTTCAGTCTGTGATGAGAACTGGAAGTTAACTGGTACCTTCTACAACAAGGATCAATTCGGGTTATTTCTTGCAGAAAAATACGGGGTAAATCTCGTACACATGACATGGAACCAGATGCGAACATCGTTTTTCCGGATCTACGGCAAGAAGAACTTTGACGAGCAAAATCCGTTGCTCGGATGGCCCGGAGAAAACCGAGAGACCTCATTGAAGCTGCCACTTGATTTGTTTGGCAAGTTCAATGAACTACAGGCTTACGATCAGATTAAGCAAGATGCAACTCAAGAACTTGGTGCTTATAAACAAGCACAGCATTACAAATTCATCCCGAGCTACGCCACCAAGGTCGCTGACATTGAAAACGAGCAACAGCAGATTGAAACTCTTCAAGCCAAGCGAGAACAAGCAATCGCCGAAAGCCGCTCATCACACGTAGAGCTAAATGCTGAAGCAACTCAGCAACGTCTTGAATTGCGGCAAGAAATTAACCAGGTCGAGAGAGACCTTGTCGCTATTGATCGGCGCATTGGGCTGCTTGAAGTTACACGGGCTTTTGGGATTCGGCCAGACCAGGCAGACCTTGATCAGCTTCAAGCATTCTTTCCAGAAGCGGATATCAGAGCAATAGCTGAGGTCGAGCAATTTCACCTCCGTCTTGCAGATGTTCTTAAGAGTGGAGCAAAAGAAGACCTCGAGCAACTTGGTGAAGAACGTAGGCAACTCCTAGAAACTCAAGAAAATTTGCGGAGAAAGATAAGTGAACTTGGGCCTGGAGCTAACTATTCTCTCGATTTCTTGGAGTACCTCAGTGAAATCGATGCTGAGATAGGAGCGATCAAGGCTCGGCAGCAAGCAGGTGAAACTTTTAGGCGTTTAGAGGCACGAAAACAAAGTGCCATTTCGGCGTATAAGAATGCGCACGAAAAGGCAAGAGTAAATGTTGAACAGGCGATAAATGCTCGGATGGCAAAATTGACAACGGAAATAGTCGGCCATCACAAGAATCCGCCAGTCCTTGAGATTGCCGATACGAACAGCTACAGCTTCCGCACACCGCACGATAATGGCGCGGGCACAGGATGCCGAGGCCTAGTTATCTACGATTTAGCAATGCTTCAGCTGACACCTCTGCCTGCGGTTGCCCATGATTCCGACATCCTCAAACGATGCGATGACGAATCAATCGATGGAATCATGGAGCAATTCGCACGAAGCAAAAAGCAAGTATTTCTTGCTTTTGATCGCGCTAGCCGCTACACCGATCGTGTCATGGAAATAGTTGAGCAAAACACTGTCATCGAGCTCGACCGAGATGCCAAGTCCCTTTATGGCAGGGCATGGAACAGGAAGAACTGATGGAAAAGGTAATCGGGTTGCTGTTGCTTCTAAGCAGAGTCTCTCTGCGATTAAAGCTAGCTCTAGCTGATTGGTAACTAAACGCAGGATTTATTGCGTGTGAAATTTGGATAAGCCTCATCGTAGCCACCTTTGATAAAGTCAATAATTTTCTGCCACTGCTTATCGGTAAAGTTGCGGTCCTGAACTCGGCGTAGAGCCACGCGAGCATTGTCAGTCTCGAGAATGTAATCAGTTAAGTCAGTGGGGGTCTGGCCACCGGTGGTGATCGCCCGATGGGGCGATGGATGGTGCGGGTGCGGGCTGACAAAGACGGGGAGAGTCGTGCGGCCACTCATTGCTGCTGTCTGAATTGGCGATCTACCGCAGCTGAATGTGGATCGTTCGAGAGGGCTTCACGGCGAGTCTCGCTGACTGCCGGAGGATCGGATGGTGAGGGCCCAACGGGCCGCCTGGCAGCATCGGCGTACGGTGAGCTCGACCTCGAACGAGCGGGCGAGGGTCGAGGCCATGCGGGTGAGGAGTCTCATCGGTTTCCTTCCTCTATGTGGACTTGATCAGTCGTGCGATGGCTCGGGATGCTTCATCGACTTTGTCGTTGGCTGCGGTACCGCCGTCACGGATGGCGCCGATGACGCAATGCCGGAGATGGTCGTCGAGGAGACCGATCGCGACGTTCTCCAGTGCAGAGGTGATCGCACTGATCTGGGTGAGGATGTCGATGCAGTAGGCGTCCTCATCGATCATGCGGTGGATACCGCGGGCCTGTCCCTCGATGCGCCTGAGGCGAGCGAGGTAGCGGGCTTTGTCGCTGATGTAGCCATGGCCCGTATGCCCGGCATGGTCGTGACCAGCATGAGTCTCGTGGCCGCCATGATCGGTATGGGCGCCGTGCCCCTGGTGAGCGTTGTGCTCGTGGTGCTGTGCGTAGTCGTCGTGGCCGGCGTGTTCATCGACCCCGGCGCCGTGGTGGGCGTGCTTCTCGCTCATGTTCGGTCCATTCCTTCTCGCTCCAGCCCGGATTCTCCTGCGGGGGTCAGGAGGTGGGCTGTATCTCGCTTTCGACGACCCATTTGTGGTTCGTCATCTCCATGCCGTCGGCTTCGTAGTCGACGACGTAGACGGTTTCGTCGGTCGAGGATGCGATCGTCGCCGTCGCGCCGTCCATGCCGTCCATGTGATCGGCGGTGACGGTGACCTCGGTGCCATGGGCCAGGCGCTCATCGCCGGGGTTCTGGAGTTCTTCCTGGACGACCCACTTGTGGTCGGTCACCGGTTCACCGCCGCCGACCGGGGTGTAGTCGATCGCGTAGGTGTAGGTGTCGTAGGCGCCGACGATGGTGGCGGTGGCACCGTTCATGCCGGGCATGTGGTCGGCGGTCAACGTGACCTTGGTGCCCACGGGGTATTCGGGGTCGGCGGCTTCGGTCATGCCCTCGGGGACCGGGCCGCCGTCGACAGGGTGGTCGTGCCCGCCGTGGGTCTCGTTGGACTCTACGGTTGCCGTCGTGTTGCTGGTGGTGTCGCTGCAGGCGGTCAGCGCCAGGGTGGAGGTCAGTACCAAGGCGGCGAGGGTAATGCTGCGTTTCATGAGCGTTCCTTTCAAAGGTGGTGTGAGTTAGAGGTCGAGAGACAAGGTCAGTCAGTAACGGTTACGGGGGATATCGACCCGCTGTATTCCTCCTTCGACTCGGTCGGAGCCAGGTGAGCAGGCTCCAGATCAATGCGGCGCAACAGCTGGGCGTTCAGGGCCACCACGATGGTCGAGGCAGACATCAAGATCGCGCCCACGGCCGGAGACAGCACGAACCCGATCGAGGCGAGCACTCCGGCGGCCAGCGGCACGGCGAGGATGTTGTAGCCAGAGGCCCAGATCAGGTTCTGGATCATCTTGCGGTAGCTGGCCCGCGAGAGCTCAATCATTGACAACACCGCCCGGGGATCGTCACTGGCCAGGACCACTCCGGCGGATTCCATCGCCACATCCGTGCCGGCCCCGATGGCGATGCCGACCTCGGCGCGGGCCAGGG
>JAXFDG010000125.1:0-2942 GCA_034173665.1 Arcanobacterium sp. | reverse complement strand
AAGCGGAAATGCCATGCAAGCAGTGAAACAAGGCTTTATTGGCTCCTCAACCGTAGTTGTAGCCGCAGCGTTAATTATGACTTCTGTTTTCGCGGCATTCATTCCTGAAGGATCCGTGCAAATTAAACCGATTGCAATTGGATTAACTGCTGGTATCGCAGCCGATGCATTCCTCGTTCGCATGACTTTAATTCCGGCCTTAATGGCCTGGCTCGGAGAAAAAGCATGGTGGCTTCCAGATTGGATTGAGCGTTCTTTACCTATGGTTGACGTCGAGGGCGAAGGTTTACATCGCACTCTCGAGCATGAGGATTGGATTGCAATTAATGGAGAAAGCCAAGTTCGCGTTAGCAATCTGCAAATTATCTCGCACGAAGATGAAATCATCTCTAATTTAAGTTTCGCCCTGAAAAATGGCGAATTAGCAGTAATTCGGAGTGAAGATCGCGTTGCCCGCAAAGCTCTTGCAGCAATTCTCACGGCCCGACTTCAACCAAGCTCCGGAATTGTTGCAATCGGGAGAAATGTTCTTCCGGACGGAACCGGGCTTGTACAGGGGCAAAGCGCAGTAATCGATCGCTGGAATGCTCTTCTACCAAGACACGTACAAGTTGTTATTATTGACGACCCTGGTGGGCGTCGTTGGAAACGAGTCTCAGAGCTACTATCCGAAGGGAAAGCAGTAGTAGTTACCGGCCCAAGAAACTTAGAAGTACCAGAGTTTATTCAGGTACACACGAACCAAGAAATTATTAACACTAAAGCTCAACTTCAATCCAGTGCAGTAATAAATGCTGAAGCCTTATCACCTAGCAGCATCATCGAAAAGGGAGCAGAACAATGAAGAAACGTCGTTTGACCACAATTATCGTTGCACTACTTCCTGCTTTTCTGGTCCTTTCAATTATTTGGGGAGCTGGAAGCGCACAAGATAAACAAAATGCGGCTCCAGCAGCAATCGTAAACGAAGATGAAATTGCCACCCTCCCAACGGGTGGGCAACTCCCTGGAGGACGGCAAATCATTGCCGCCCTCACTGATCCAGAAAATTCTGCAGATAATCTCGACTGGAATGTAGTAAGTGCGAGTACAGCGCAAGCCGGATTGAAGGATGGCACTTATAATGCAGTCGTCACAATTCCGAAAGAGTTCTCGACAACTCTTGTTGACATCGTAACAGGGAAAACTTCTACTCCCCCACAGATTAAAGTTGAAGTATCGGACTCCGCTCAGGATTTAACTGGACGTATTGCCACAGTTCTAACTCACAGCGCAGCCCAAGAGTTTGGCACTACCCTAACTGTAAATTTCTTACAAGAATCTCTTGGTGGACTCACAGAAATGTCAAATAAATTAGGGCAAGCAGCCGACGGCGCAGCAGAGATTGCAGCTGGGCAAAGTCAAGCTGCTGACGGTGCAGCTCAATTAAGCACTGGACTCACACAGGCAAACTCTGGCGCAGCTCAACTTACTGATGGAGCAGCACAACTTCATTCAGGGTTAGAACAGCTAAATCAAGGCACACACCAACTAGCTACTGGAAATTCAGAGTTAGCTTCCGGAATATCTGCTGCAAATACCGGAGGCACCAGTCTTAACAACGGATTAAAAGAATATATTTCTGGAGTAAAGCAACTGCACTCCGGAATCGTCACTCCGCAAGCTGGGCAAAATTATTCATTAAAAGATGGGGCGAGCCAACTTAGTACTGGAGTCTCACAATATGTTGATGGAGTTGCACAAGTGCATTCAGGAATTACAGTTCCTCAACCTGGAGCTGAGATGAGCTTGCAACAAGGGGCGCGAGCAGTAGCAGATGGAACTGCACAAATGGCAGCAGCCATCGAAGCCTTGAATCCACAAAATCTGCAGACGATTTTCGAAAAACTGAAAGCTATTCCCGAAAATCTTCCAGCAAATTCAACAGAACTAACCGCTCAATTAGTTACACTCCTCCAAGCATGTGCCCAAGGAGAGCAAAATTCCTGCAGTAAAGCTCTCGCCTTAACACAGGAATTAGGTGCAATGTTGGTACAAGCTTCGCAAATAACTGCAGAAGACATTGCCAAATTACAAACAGCAGCACAGACGCTTCCTGCTTTAATCCAACAAAGTAATCAAATTTCCGCTCTTGCCACCGGAGCTGATCAAGTTGCCGACGGAATTGACACCCTAGCCTCTGAAATCAATACAAATCTTTTAGGTGCTAATGGACAGCAACTAAAACTTGGGGCTGCTGGAATTTCCTCCGGGATAAATCAACTGGCAGACGGATCTGGACTTCTCGCTAGTAACGGCGATAAACTCCTCGCAGGTTCTGCACAATTATCATCTGGCTTAACAGCATTAGAATCCGGTGCACAGAAACTTGCTGCAGGTTCATCACAACTATCAGCTGGAGTTATCAGTGCTGCCGATGGCGCAGCACAATTAGCTCCAGGAGCAGCGAAACTGTCAACAGGAATAGGCACCTTGGCGCAAGGAGCTTCCCAGCTAGAAACTGGTTTAAGTGAACTTGGCGCAGGTACTTCAGAGCTCGCAACAGGACTCGAAACTGCGGTGAAACAAATTCCTACTTATACCGAAGATGAAAGCCAAGCACTTGCAAAGGCTATTGGCTCTCCTATCGATGTGAACGAAAACTTACCGGAAGTGAATAGTTACACGCAATGGGCTGCCACTGCTTTGGCTCTCGCACTCTGGCTTGGAGCCCTCGCATGGGTTATTAGTTTTGGAGTAGCCGATCCACAACGAGAAGAGAAACCACTTTCACCGGCTGCATTAATGATTCGGATTCTCTGGCCGGCCTCAATCACCGGAGTTATTGGAGCGCTACTTGCAATTTCAACGCTTAAGCTTGCCGGAGTTTCTCTCGCTAGCCCAGCACAATTAATTTTCTTAGCATTAATTGCCGCAATTGCTTTTGTGGCGATTCATCAAGC
>JAXFDG010000124.1:0-24310 GCA_034173665.1 Arcanobacterium sp. | reverse complement strand
GTCCAGGGCGGGAAATAGCGATTTTTAGGAGTTAAAATCGCTATTTCCCGCCCTGGATTGCTAGGGGATAGCCCTGAAATGCCTAGGGGTAACACTAGCAATTACTTGGTAACAGGATAATTCTTTGTCTCCTCAAGAATTACTTCGGTCTTTTCAGTATCTGCAAAACTTGCGTTTTCAATCTCAGTCGTTAACTCTTCGTCATTGATGTGCTCTGCAGAGTTAATAGAATATTCAGATTCATTTGAGTTGAACGCTGAAGGTGCTGAATCAGGCTGAGAAGAATCTGAAGGTTTCGCCTCAGGGTTCCCACTTAAGGTTTCTTCCTCAACATTATTGCGGGGGAGTATTGCTCCAGTAATAAGCATCAAGGCAAAACCAATTAAGAGAATTACGAGCAGGTATCGTAAATCGAGTTCTGCACCAAGACCGCGAGCGATTGCGGTGCCACCTAACAGTAGAAGTACTGTTCCAAAGAATGTTGTAGATAATCGCATTATTCTCAATTCCTAAGTTATTAATTGTTAATCGCGGTCGAAACGATCATCGTCGGTGTCGTTAATTTCATCTTGTAGTTCTCGTTCAATAACTTTCAAAATTAATTCACGAGCTTCTGCTGGAATTTGCTCAACAGAGGTAAAGATATTGCTATCGTTAAGTGCGCGGAGGCGTTCTGCTTCGGTGCTTCCGTAAGTATCGTCATCAAGGATTGACGGATCAGTTAGGAAATCATTGATGCTTGTAACTCTGCCGCTTTTTACTAGTTTTTCAAGGATTGCTTCGGCGGTTGCAACATTGCTCCGGCTGGAGTCAATATTATGAATCTCTAATTCAGTGATTGTTGAATTAATGTTGATTCGCTTTGCCTTTGCTTCATTATTCACAGCTGCTGGAGACTTAATTACAATTGGATCGCCTCCAGGAAGGTTAGTGAAAATATCTTGATGCGGAAGTTCGAAGTATCCGTCGTCGGTAATTAAATCAACCAATCCTTCTTGGGAAACGTTTTTCAGTGGATTATTTTCTTCAGCATTTACCACTTCCCAGGTTTCGAGACTGTTAATGTGAATGCTGGCGATATTTGTTGCTGTGATAATAACAGCGTCTCCTTCTGGAACCGTCAAATCAATGTCATTAAAAACAGAGTTGATGGTGAGAGTTTCTCCGGCTGCAAGATCTTTAGTATTGAAGTTCTTACTGTGAACTGTTACGGCAGTATTGTCTTTGTTCGGCGAGATGCGATTTAGTTGTTGAACTTGCGCATCTAACACAGGAGTCGGTGAAACTAATGCGAAACCAAGGAGTGGCACAATTCCAAACCCTAACCAACCAGTAGCAGTAAGCCATGTAGCGCGTCGGCCCCGGATTCCGGCAACTGCAATCGCCCCACCTAAAATACTTACCAAGACTCCACTAGCGAGGAGAATTTTTCCAAGAGTCAAGGGGCCCGTCAAGATAATTGCTGCAAGTGCAATAAACATAAGGGCGAAAGTGACTGCAATGTATTTACCACTGATTGCCGGTGATTTTGGCCTAGTTGGGGCAGAGGCGTAGACAGAAGGAAGATCATAACCCTGCTGCGAACCGTATTCCTGTGGATTGTAATACGGAGCGCCATAATTTTGGTCTTGGAAATTATTTGCATAGGGCTGGTATGGATCTGCAGATGCTGGGAAAGTTTCGGTAGGAGAAACTGCTCCGAAAACTTGATCAGCGGCAGGTAGTGGAGCCTCAGCACTTCCTGCAGCGGTAGGAGTGGCACCGAGAACATAAGTGGTCACAAGTTCAGGATTGCTGTTTTCTCCGGCGCCATTAGAAAAGTTGACTGGCGAAGTGTTTCCGGCATTATTTCCAAGTTTTGCATTGTTAAAATCAGAATTATTAACCTTCTGATCAGTATTTCGGAGTTTCCGCCAAATAAATACTGCACCAAATACAGCTAAAACAAATATGATTAGCGGGCCGAAAGCTTCAAAGAAGCTGAGGCGATTCAACGGCCATGGGCCGTAATATAAAACTCCGAATAAAACTGAGAGTACTGGAATTGCAATTAGAAAGCTCAGAACAGACAGAGCGATAATTCCTGCGGTTGAAGCTCCGGGGCTTCCATTCAATGCTTCTTCAGCCTGAATTTTATTTTCTGGATAGGTTGGAATGAAAAGCCAGGCTAATGCATACGCGAAAATAATAATTCCTGCGACTGGGATTAATGCCAAAGTGATTAATCGAACCACAAGTGGTGAGACTCCGAATCGGTGAGCGATACCAGCACAAACACCACCAAGCCAGGAATCGTGAGTACGACGAATCGGTTGCTTTCGAGCGAATTCATAGATTTTGTTCATGCTTTAATTCTTCCGGAGGAAAATTTTCCCTGCCACCATGAGTCGCCCTGATTAAACCCTGAAATTTTCTGGGGATACCCTGAAACACCCTGATTTAATTTCCATTAAGGGATGGTATTTGCAAGTATTTAAGAGTGACGCAAGAACAAACACCGCAACAAGTCTCAGATCATCCCTATGCTGCATTACGGCATCCGAAAGCACGCCTGCGCCCACCATTGCTTCGCCGTCGTCCACGTGTTTTCTTCGGAGTTTGCCGCGGATTAGCAGTTCATTTAGGAGGAAGTGTAACTGCTTGGCGAATAATTTTTTTGCTGCTGATTCCCACTTTTATTATTCCGATATTCTATTTGGTCATTGCGGCAGTTGTGCCAACTGAAGCTCAAGCCGCAGCTACTCCAGCAGTAAATGATCGACTAGCTTCTCGACTCGGGGAAAAACGAGAGAAAATTATTGCGGCAGAGCGCGCACGGCGTCGCAACCTTTTAGTACTAGCGGGATTATTTCTGCTTGGCGGCCTTGGAATATTAGCAGTTCTTTTAGGTGCCGATCAGGTTCTTGGAATTAGCTCGTTGTTCTGGGTGAATACAAATTCCTTAATCGGAATTATGTTGTTTTTGGTGGGAGCGTCCGTGGTTTGGTCTACTCCAGCGGATGAAACCACCGGAAAATTTGCTTTAGCTTTAAGCGGTGCTACTGTTTCGGCGCTCGGGGGAATTGTGTTCGTGCTTAGTTTGCACGCCACCTCAATTTTAATAGCTGCCCTTGCAAGTGCGTTTGTGACGGTATTAGTGCTTGTAATTGTGCTATATCCGGTTTATTTGCGGCTTCGTTTTAATTTACGTGCCTCAGTTGAAGCTAATGCAAGGCAAGCAGAGCGAACAGAAATTGCAACACATCTTCACGACTCGGTTTTGCAAACTTTGGCTTTAATTCGGGCTCAAGCAAATGATGCTGATGCTGTACGCACTTTAGCAAGAACTCAAGAACAGGATTTGCGACGCTATCTTTATACTGATCGGCAGGAAGTGCAGCTTTCTCTAGCTGAACAACTCCGAGAAATGTGTCAAAATCTCGAACGGCGTTACGGGGCAGTAATTGAATTAGTGGTCACAGGTGACGCAGTGCCAAACGAAGCTAATTTGCAAATAGTGGCCGCTGCCGGAGAAGCTGTTACAAATGCTTGCAAACACGGTGGAAATAAAGAAATTTCAGTGTACGCCGAATTAGCGTCACAGAGGATTGAGATTTGGGTTCGTGATCGCGGCCCAGGTTTCAACCCAGAACAAATCCCAGCTGATCGTGCGGGAGTTCGGGATTCCATAATTGGCAGAATGGAAAAAATTGGCGGTTCAGCTGAAATTCGTTCACCTCTCACAAGTGGCGGAACTGAAGTGCATTTAGCATCTTCTTCTGTTGAATAGAAAAAGAATAGAAAATCGCTGCAGATAGGAAGACAGATGGATGTAATTTTAGTAGATGATCATGATCTCGTGCGTAACGGAATCAAGCTCCAACTCGAAAGCCTGAATCTCGGGATTACTGTGGTCGGGGAGGCTGCAGATGTGGATTCGGCAGTAGCAGTGATTGCTGGCACCCCATGTGATGTAGTGCTTCTTGATGTGCATCTTCCGGGAGGTCTCGGCGGTGGTGGCGCGGAGGTGATCCGCCGAACTTTCACGAATTTTTCAAATGACGAATCGAGTGCTCCGCGTTTTCTCGCTCTTTCAGTTTCCGATGCTGCCGACGACGTCGTGGCGGTGGTTCGTGCCGGTGCTCGCGGTTATATTACAAAATCAATTACTGGGCCGGATTTAATTGAAGCCCTCGAACGGGTAGCAAGTGGTGATGCAGCGTTCTCTCCACGATTAGCAGGTTTTGTGCTTGATGCTTTTGGATCTAGCCAGGCAGAAGTTGCGGTGCATGATGAAGAACTAGATCGTCTGAGCGCTCGTGAGCAGGAAGTGATGCGGCTAATCGCACGTGGATACACGTATCGCGAGGCGGCGGCTGAGCTGTATATTTCGATTAAAACTGTGGAGACTCACGTATCGGCAGTACTGCGAAAATTACAGCTTTCAAATCGTAAGGAACTTTCTCAGTGGGCTTCTGCGCGTGGAATTATCGGCTAAATATTTTCCGCGTAATTTCCTAGAAAACACTTGTAATCAAAGGGCTTATATGCGGTGGGCTCAGCGAAAACTATCGTGTTTTAAGGAAAAATTACTGTGCGATGGTCATTTAATAAGATTCGATGTTCAGCATGCCAGCGAACAGCACGTGAAAGTACTTGCCGTTCTACTTCTGCACCTTTAGCCGCAAGAGCTTCTGGAGTGTCGTTATGTGCTACGCGCACGACGTCTTGCTCAATAATTGGCCCCTCATCCAAATCTGAAGTTACATAATGAGCGGTTGCGCCAATCAGTTTCACGCCACGTGAGTGTGCCTGGAAATAAGGCCGGGCCCCCTTAAAAGAAGGTAAGAAGGAGTGGTGAATATTAATAATATTCCCCGCCATTTTGTTGCATAGCTCTGGAGAGAGAATTTGCATATAACGTGCGAGAACAATTAAATCTACATTCAAGTCTGAAACTAGTCCTAAGAGTCTTTCCTCAGCTTCTGGCTTCGTTTCAGGGGTAATCGGGATATGCGTAAAGTCTGTTCCGTAAAATTGTGCAAGTGGTTGCAGAGTTTCATGATTACCGACGACGCCTGCGATGTCGATTGGGAGCCGTCCTTCATGATGTTTTGTTAGTAAGTCTGAAAGACAGTGCGATTCTTTCGTCACCATAATTAAAGTCCGCAGTGGCTTTGCAACTTCTGCAATCTTAAATTCCATTTGGTAGTTCGCAGCGAGCTGGCTAAACGCAGCCTCAATGGTTTTCTTTCCGCCAGGAACCATCGCTTCGATTCGAATAAAGAAGCGGTTTGTAGAAGCATCATTGTATTGTTGGGATTCAAGAATATTCCCGCCAACTGAAGCTAATAGTCCGGTTACGGCATAAACAATTCCCGGCTGATCCGGGCAAGACATCGTAAACACAAGCTGCTGCGAATTCATTTTTCCAATATAGACCAAGTGCAGTAAATATTAACTTTATTCTCAAAAATGGATTGTTTTTTGGTCTAATCGGGCAGGTTGTTTTGCAGGGGGGGGAGGTTGTTTCGGAGAGAATATTATTCAGGGGAGGAGAGTATTTTGCAGCTGAGAAAGCATCAAAGCACATTAAAACTGAAACTTTCCGTAATGAGAGACGCCACGGCGTCGGCAATTATCAAAAACTGAACGATAGTGAGTTGAAACTGAAACCTCGCTAGAATGGAACAGTCGCAACTGGCGCCGTAGGTGGTCACCACCGGGGAGCGACACATAAAATTTGCTTGCTAGTCGCTCGCCTGGGCCAGCAGCAACCAGAAAACTGTAAACACAAATTTGTGGCGAACAGAATTTTTTGGAAAGAGGAACCTGCAGCTAAATGTGCTTGCGTATCAGCGTAAGCAACATGAGAAAGGAAGGCCCAGTCGATGGTCGCAGATTTTTTTAATCAGTCAGTTGCCGAATTTGATCAAGAAGTAGCACAGGTGCTTGAGGCTGAATTGCTTCGGCAGCGAGATACTCTGGAAATGATTGCCTCAGAGAATTTTGTTCCGCGTGCAGTGTTGCAGGCACAGGGATCAGTACTAACAAATAAATATGCAGAAGGATATCCGGGACGTCGTTACTACGGCGGCTGTGAACACGTAGATGTGGTTGAGCAGCTGGCAATTGAACGGGCAAAAGAACTCTTCGGAGCAGGATATGTAAACGTTCAGCCGCACTCAGGAGCACAAGCAAATGCGGCAATTTATCATGCATTAGTTTCCCCGGGAGATACTGTGCTTGGTCTGGAACTTGCACATGGCGGGCACTTAACCCATGGAATGAAACTTAATTTCTCTGGGAAGAATTACAATATGGTTTCTTACGGAGTCTCCCCAGAAACTTATTTGATTGATATGGATGAGGTCCGAGCAAAAGCTCTTGAGCACCAACCAAAGATGATTATTGCTGGCTGGTCGGCATATCCACGTCATATCGACTTAGCCGCTTTCCGAGCAATTGCTGATGAAGTCGGGGCTTATCTTTGGGTTGATATGGCACATTTTGCAGGGCTTGTAGCTGCAGGCTTGCATCCAAATCCAGTTGAATATGCCGATGTTGTAACAACCACGATTCATAAGACAATTGGTGGCCCACGTTCCGGAATGATTCTTGCGAAAGATGCAGAAAAGTTTGGCAAGAAGTTGAATTCGGCAGTCTTCCCAGGGCAGCAGGGTGGTCCGCTGATGCACGTAATTGCGGCAAAGGCTGTGGCGCTAAAGGCAGCTGCAACACCTGAATTTAAAGATCGTCAGGCACGCACCCTGAGTGGCGCAAAGTTAATCGCTGAGCGTCTACTGGCAAGTGATGTTGCCGAAACTGGTGTTTCAGTGGTTTCAGGTGGAACCGATGTACATCTCGTACTTGTAGATTTGCGCAATAGTGAACTTAATGGTCAGGAAGCAGAAGATTTATTACATGAAGTAGGAATCACTGTAAACCGAAACTCAGTGCCTTTTGATCCACGTCCACCAGCAGTTACCTCTGGCTTGCGAATTGGCACCCCGGCGCTTGCAACTCGTGGTTTTGGAGATGCAGAATTTGCGGAAGTTGCAGATATTATCGGAATCGCTCTGCGGGATGGGAAATCTGCAGATATTGCCAGCTTGCGTGCGAGAGTGCAAGCTCTTACTGCACAATTCCCGCTATATCCAGATCTCGATCAGACAAAGTGAGTTCAGATGGCAGCAGAAATTTTTGACGGAAAAACTATCGCTGCACAGATTAAATCTGAATTGAAACCGCGTGTAGCAGCTTTGCGCGAGGCCGGGTTAAGTCCAAGCCTTGGCACAATTATTGTGGGCGAAAATCCAGCATCGAAAATTTATGTGCAGGGCAAGCATGACGATTGTGCTGAAGTTGGAATTAAATCTGTGCGGATTGAATTACCGGAAGATGCTTGTACGGAGGACGTATTAGCAGCGGTTGATTCCTTAAATGGAGCCCCTTCGTGCACTGGATTTATTGTGCAATTACCGCTTCCGCCGCAAATTGATACGGATGCGGTCTTGGCACGAATTAACCCGACTAAAGATGCAGACGGATTACATCCCTTAAATTTGGGTGCTCTAGTTTTGAACACTGCCGGTGAATTTAATTCTCCGATTCCGTGTACTCCGCGCGGAATCGTGGAGCTCGGACGACGTTACGGTCTTGACTGGAATGGGAAGAACGTCTGCGTTGTTGGGCAAGGTCGAACTGTTGGTCGGCCGTTATCACTCTTGCTCTCACACGAATCTATCAATGCAACAGTTGATACTTGTCATATTGGTACACGGAGTTTAGCAGAGCATACCTTGCGGGCAGACGTTATCGTTGCTGCTGCTGGAGCTGCTCATCTGTTGAAGGCAGAGATGGTTGCGCCGCACGCCGTCGTTTTTGATGTTGGGGTGACTCGAGAAGTGAATCCAGAAACGGGGAAGGGGAAAATCTTAGGTGATGTGTCCCCAGAAGTGGCACAGAAAGTCGCAGGGCTCTCGCCGAATCCAGGTGGAGTAGGGCCAATGACCAGGGCAATGTTGCTGGTAAATATTGTGGAACAAGCCGAGCGCGTGCTCCAAAAGTGATTATTTGAAGAGAAATAATCACTACAAAAACGAATTGAGATACGCACGGTATTCCTGAATATTTATACCGCTGAAACAGAATTAACTTCAGGTTAAGGTGCTTGAAATGGAGTGATATTTTCGATTAGCGTGCTTGATTAATCTAGATACTGATATCCTGAGCCGGTAACTGCCTTAATTAAGGCGGTGCCGGCTTTTGGACAAAATACTAGGAGTAGTATGCGTATCGCTACTTGTAATGTGAATGGAATTCGTGCTGCAGCAAAGAAGGGAATGGGAGCCTGGCTCGCCCAAACCGCACCTGACGTCCTTCTCCTGCAGGAAGTCCGAGCTCCAAGTGACTTACTTCCAGAATTAATTGGACCGGAATACCAAATTTTTTCCGAAGAATCAGTAATTAAAGGACGTGCCGGAGTAGCGATTGCGGTTCGCAACGAATACGAAATTGATCCGCAGCAGCATTTAGTTTCCGGTTTGTCTGCCGGAATGGCTGACGGCGAGGCTGAGGCTCCCGTAGATACCGGACGTTGGATTGAACTTTATGTGCCGGCTTTGGATACGACTTTTATTAGTGCCTATTTACATTCTGGAGATGCAAAAGTGGCCGAGAAAATGGCCGCGAAGTATGCCCACCTTGATCGGGTAGATTTGCGACTTGCGCAGCTAAGAGAGCGGGAATCAGGGCATCTTTTAATGGCTGGTGACTTTAATATTGTGCGCAGTGAGTTCGATATTAAGAATTGGAAACCAAACCATAATAAGGCTGCAGGAGTGCTCGATGAGGAAATTGCCTACCTCGAGCGTTGGTTTGGAGAATTTGGGTATGTGGATGTGCAACGCGCTTTAGTTGGCGCGCAAGTACATGGGCCATATACTTGGTGGTCCCAGCGAGGACAAGCTTTTGATAATAACGTCGGCTGGCGGATTGATTATCAATTAACTGATGCTGCTTTAGCTGAGCGGGCGACTACTTTTGAAATTGGCCGAGCTGCTAGTTACGATCAGCGTTGGTCGGATCACGCTCCGCTCATAGTAGATTTTAATTAAGCTTTAGGGGAGAGAACTGGGTTATATTTACGCCAGATGGGTTTATGTTTGCACCGGGAGAGAGCGATGATGCGAAAACAACTTTCTGAATTTGCTGCGGAAAATGAACGGTTGCAGGGGGCTCTTGTCGGAACTGCAACTTGGGAAAATTATGTTGCGCAAACTGCCCCAGCCACAACTATCAAAGGGAAACTTACAAAGTATCTAGCTTTCCTTCGGAGTTTGCGGATAATGCGTGGGGTGGGGCGCTATGGAGCTGTGCGCGGAAATCTTCTCGCTGGTGGTATTGCCTATCTTGCACTTTTCACTATTGCAGGTGCGTTAACAATTGCTTTTACAGTTGTTTCAGTAATTGTGGGGCAGAACAAGGAATTACTTGATTCGGTAGTTGCTGCCACGAATGATGCACTTCCGGGAATTTTGAAATCTGCTGATAACCCCAGCGGGCTTTTATCTGTGGATTCTTTAATTGTGGAAAATCCTTTTAATATTGTTACCTTAATTTCCTTACTAGTTTTATTGTGGTCGGCGCTTGCCTTGATGACTTCGCTCCGTTCAGCGATTTTAGCCATGTTTGGAATGGCAACAATTCCGATTCCGTTTATTTCAGCAAAGCTGCGCGATCTTTTGGCATTTTTCCTAATCGGTGTCGCAACTTTAGTAACTGTTGGTTTAACAACTGTGGCTCAGATTTTTGCGACCCCAATTTTTGAGTTCTTAAATCTGTCAAGTTCTTGGGCCTTGACGACGATGAATATTGTTAGTTTTCTTATCGGCGCTTTCATCGATACTTGCGTTTTTGTGATGATTTTTACGCTACTTGTGGGAGTGCGGATTTATGGAAAAGATTTATGGCTCGGAGCTGCAATTGGTGGCGTTATTTCCTCAGTGTTGCGTTTAGCGGGTACAAGCGCAGTTTCCTCTGTTGCCGACAACCCACTTTTAGCTCCGTTCGCGGCAATTATCACGCTATTGCTGTGGACTAACTTATTGGCGCGAGTAACTTTGCATGCAGCAGCATTTGCAGCAAATCCACCAGAGCAGCTCGCTATTACTGCAGATTATTTCCCGCATCATTACACGAAGCCTAATTTCGTGACTAAGTCAAAGCTAGAAACTTTAACTTGGGCACATGACCCAATTTCTGGTGTGGCTTTGCCTGATATGCGTGCTGGATATCTTGCAAAGATAAATAAGCGGGTCGGGAAAATAGCGATGCAGCATGAACGGGTCGTGGCACGTAGCGAGCAGCGAGTTGAGGCGTCTTCCGCTGAAAGTATAGGAATAGAAAAAGCAGCGGTAGAGCGTGAGATAGCAGCGGAGAGCAAGGAGTAATCTGTGTCGATTCCTGATTTTCATGCAATTATTCCAGCTGGTGGTGCCGGAACTCGTCTTTGGCCGTTATCTCGCGTAAGCCGACCAAAATTTTTGAATGATTTATTAGGTGAAGGCCGAACGATGATTCAAGCGACGGTTGATCGGTTAAGGCCGCTTGCAGGATCACAAATATTAATTGTGACGGGAGAGAAACATCTTCGTGCAATCTCTGAGCAGCTCCCAAATTTGCAGGAAGAAAACTTTATTACTGAGCCATCTGGACGCGACTCGATGGCAGCAATAGGTCTAGCTGCTGCAGTTTTACATGAGCGTCATGGAGAATGTGTGGTAGGTTCTTTCGCGGCAGACCACCATATTAAAGATACCGCCGCATTTCAAAGAGCTGTTACAGCTGCGATTGAGAGTGCTCGCACCGGTGCTCTCGTAACAGTTGGGATTACTCCGGATTATCCCGCAACTGGTTTTGGGTATATTCATGCAGCTGGAAAAACAGAGTTTGTGGCTCACCGGGTGCAGGCTTTTGTGGAGAAGCCGGCAGTAGAAGTAGCAGAAGAGTATTTTGCCTCTCAGGAATATTTCTGGAATGCCGGAATGTTTCTTGGTTTAACTTCTACGATTTTGCAGGCTTTGGAAAAATATCAGCCTCAACTCGCTGCGGATATTAGAGCTCTAGCGAAAACTTGGGATACGGATTTGCGCGGTGAAACTCTTGCGGAAATTTGGCCAGGGATTCAAAAAATTGCAATTGATTATGCAATTGCTGAGCCACTTGCTGCAGACGGGGGAGTGGAAGTTGTGCCAGTTGAAATGGGCTGGTCAGATGTTGGAGATTATGCATCTTTAGCAAAATTGCGAGCTCATTTAGTTGCCGAGTCTATTTCGGGTCAAAATTCTGTGAAAACTGGGAAGTTAGACGACGTCTTTGATTCTTCGGAAAAAGACGCCGTCAATTCTTCGGAAAAACCAGAAGCGAAACTGAATGTTCCTGAACTGAATGTTTCTGATGCTCAGGTGACACTTTTAGATAGTGCGGGAGCTTTTGTGGTTCCTGGAAGTAAACCAATTTTTGTGCTGGGAGTTCCAGAAGCGGTGGTGGTTGAAACAGATGATGTGATTTTTGTTTCCACCCAAGAAAAAGCGCAGCGAGTCAAAGAATTAGTGGAGAATCTTCCAGTGGAATATCAAGATTTGAAATAATCGCGTAGGGAACACCAGAGTAAATTCGAAGTAACAAAGCAGGAGAAATTGAAGTAACACCGCAGGGCAAATGCAGACGTTGATATTCTGATATTGATACTGACTAATTTTTGGTATGCGTGGCAGGGAAGAGGGTTCTTCGACTATCTTTGAAGATGAAACTGTTTTCGAGGGAAAGCTTCGAAACATTTCCAAAAAACACATACAGGAGAATTACGTGAAGAAGTTCAAGTCTTTTGCTGCGATTGCAGCAGTATCGACCCTTGCGCTCGCTGCTTGTTCAGGTGGCGATTCAGAGGGTACTTCCGCAGACAACACCGCTAAGACTGATTACAAGGCTTGTGTTGTTTCCGACGCAGGCGGTTGGGATGACAAGTCCTTCAACGAATCTGCATACAACGGTCTAAAGCAGGCTGAGTCTGAGCTTGGTATTTCAATCGGTGCAGCTGAATCGAAGGATGATGCTGATTATGATCCAAACGTAGAAGCACAGATTGCTGATAACTGTGACCTTATTATTGGTGTTGGCTTCAATCTTGCTGCTGCAGGTACTAAGGCGGCAGAAGCAAACCCAGATATTTCTTTTGCACTCATCGACTCTGCATTCACCAACGACAAGGGTGAAGTTCAGAACTTCCCGAATGCACGTCCTCTTACCTTCAACACCTCTGAAGCTGCATACCTTGCAGGCTATGTTGCAGCAGCTCAGTCCAAGTCAGGCATCGTTGCAACCTTCGGTGGTCTCCCAATTCCTTCCGTAACCATCTTCATGGACGGTTTTGTTGACGGTGTAGCTGCATACAACACCGCAAAGGGCAAGGATGTAAAGGTTCTTGGTTGGGACAAGGCAGCACAGTCTGGTTCCTTCACCAACTCCTTCGAAGATCAGGCTCTCGGCAAGACTCTTGCTCAGCAGTTCATCGATCAGGGTGCAGATATTATCATGCCAGTAGCGGGCCCAGTTGGTCTTGGCGCGGCAGCTGCAGCTAAGGCTGACGGCGATACTCTAATCATCGGCGTTGATGCTGACTGGTACGAGACCGCTCCAGATTACAAGGAGATTATCCTTACCTCGGTACTTAAGGGTATCGCTCCTTCCGTATTCGACACTATTAAGGCTGGCGTTGACGGCAAGTTCTCCGCAGATCCATACATTGGAACCCTTGAGAATGGTGGCGTAGATATTGCTTCCTTCCACGACTTCGACAGCCAAGTTTCTGATGAAACCAAGAAGGAAGTAGCAGATCTTAAGGCTAAGATCATTTCCGGTGAGCTTAAGGTTGAGAGCCCATCAGCTCCATAATCTTTTAAGTTTGCAAAATCTTAAATAAGTTGAGGTCCAGCTTTAGTTTGAGCTGGACCTCAACTATTCTTGTAGGTAATGCAAAATTGGGTAAATCCTATCTTGCTTATCAATGACGACGTGGAGGCTCGAACTTGAAACTAGAGTTACGCTCGATTACGAAGCGGTTTGGTCCGCTGGTAGCCAATAATAAGATTGATTTAGTTGTAGAACCGGGAAAAATTCACGCATTATTAGGTGAAAACGGCGCGGGTAAATCAACCCTGATGAACGTGCTCTATGGATTGTATGATCCAGATGAAGGCGAAATTTTGCTTGATGGGGAGCCGGTAAAATTTAACGGTCCGGGGGATGCTGTTGCGGCTGGTATTGGCATGGTGCATCAGCATTTTATGCTCGTTCCAGTGTTTACTGTGGCTGAATCGGTAGCTTTAGGATATGAGCCAACTAAAAAACTTGGACTTTTCGATTTGAAAAAAGCTCGCAAGCTTGTGCGGGAAGTTTCCGCGAAATTTGGTTTTGATCTTGATCCAGATGCTTATATTGAAGATCTTCCAGTGGGTGCGCAGCAGCGTGTAGAAATTGTGAAGGCACTTTCTCGAGAAGCAAAGGTATTGATTCTCGATGAGCCAACAGCTGTGCTTACTCCACAAGAAACTGATGAGTTAATGCAGATTATGAAGCAGCTTGCTGCTGCAGGTACTGCCATCGTATTTATTACCCACAAACTGCGTGAAGTACGTGCTGTGGCTGATGACATTACCGTAATTCGACGCGGGGAAGTTGTGGGAACCGCCGATCCAAGCTCTAGTGAAACTGAATTAGCAACTTTGATGGTTGGCCGTTCGGTGATGCTAAAGGTGGAGAAAAATCCACCACAGCTAGGTGAAACTGGTCTAGAACTTGATCAATTAACTGTTCTTGACGAAAACGGTTTACCTGCAGTTGATCATGCATCCTTTGCGATTCAGCGTGGTGAAGTACTGGCAATTGCTGGCGTGCAAGGAAATGGGCAAACAGAACTTGCTGAAGCTATTCTCGGTTTGCAGAAACATTCAGGTGGCACCATTAAGCTCGACGGTAAAGAACTTTCTGGAAAGAGTGTGAGAGCTAATCTTGAAGCAGGAATTGGCTTTGTTCCAGAAGATCGGTCAAAAGATGGCATTATTGCAAGCTTTTCAATCGCCGATAATCTTGTGCTCGACCAGTATCGGCACGCTCCATTTTCTAAGGGGCTATCTTTAAAGAATTCAGTGATTGCGCAGAATGCAAAAGAAAAAGAAACTGAATTTGATATCCGTCTTACCAGTATTCACGACCCTGTTTCCACACTTTCCGGAGGGAACCAGCAGAAGGTGGTAGTAGCTCGAGAAATGAGTCGCGAGCTGCGGTTACTGGTGGTAAATCAACCAACACGTGGAGTTGATGTTGGTTCGATTGAGTTTATTCATAGCCGAATTATTCAAGAGCGTGATAATGGAACTCCGGTATTACTAGTCTCTTCTGAACTCGATGAAGTAGTTGCTTTGGCAGATCGAATTGCAGTGATGTATCGAGGCAAAATTATCGGGATTGTTCCTGCAGATACATCACGCGATGCACTTGGTTTGATGATGGCAGGTGTGCCACAAGAAGAAGCTCTTGTGCAATCGGGAGCTCTCGGACGCCCTGAAGGCTCGGCGCAATCGGAATCTCCTGCAGATTCTGAATTTTCTGCACATCTTGAAGCCCTCGCACACGGGGAGGGGAAGTAAATGAAATTTAAAGCTTATTTACATACTGCGTTACGTTCCTCTTGGCTTCCGTCAATTTTGGCGGTGCTGTTAGCGTTCGTTATTGGCGCGATTTTTATTGCTCTCTCTGGAGCAAGCATTAGCGAAGCTTATTACGCAATGTTCCGCGGAGCTATCTTTGATCCTGAAGGTCGCAATATTCAGCGGCAAATTGCTCCGATAACCGCAACACTTTCAGCTGCTGCACCACTAATTTTGGCGGGTCTTGGTCTTGGTTTTGGTTTCCGTGCGGGCTTATTTAATATCGGCGGAACTGGACAGATAATATTTGGTGCAATTGCTGCAATTTGGGTTGGAACGAATCTTGAACTTCCAGCCGGAGTTCATCTCTTAGTAGCTTTAGTGGCCGCAATGATTGCTGGCGGATTCTACGCGGGTATTGCTGGTTTCTTAAAAGCACGTACTGGAGCGAATGAAGTAATTGTAACGATTATGTTGAATTCTATTGCTGGATTGTTCCTTGCATATTTGCTTTCAACCCCGGCCTGGCAAGCCCCTGGTTCAACTAACCCACAAACTGCTGTAGCTGCAGAAACAGCACAGCTTCCGGCACTTCTTCCGGCACCTTTTAAGCTACATCTTGGTTTTATTGTGGCAGTGATTGCAGTGATTATTTATTGGTGGATTTTACAACGTTCCACTTTCGGTTATGAACTACGAGCTGTTGGTGCCAATACTAATGCGGCACAAACAGCCGGAATGAATATCGCTAAGGTAACCACTTTAACCATGGTTGGCTCTGGTGCATTCCTAGGTTTGGCTGGTGCGAACGAAGCCTTAGGAACGATGGGATATGTGACTGCAGGTATCGCTGGTTCAGTTGGCTTTGATGCGATTACTGTAGCCTTGCTTGGACGAAATAAACCACTTGGGATTTTCTTTGCCGGTTTACTTTTCGGTGGTTTCAAAGCAGGCGGTTATATTATGCAAACTCGTGGTGTGCCAGTTGATATGATTACGATTTTGCAGTCCCTAATCGTCCTGTTTATTGCTGCACCGGCATTAATTCGATTCATATTCCGTTTACCAAAACCTGATGGAAAGAGTGCGCGTGAAGTACTTGCGACTCTCTCGGAGAAGGGAGGAGAGAAATGACAACGCAAACTTCTGCGATAACTTCAAAACTGGTTCAGACTGATTCTGCATTACGGAATGTTTCCTACAAATTACCAGTGACTTTCTTAATTTTGACCTTAATCTTGTTCTTCTTCGGATTTGAGGCAAGTGGTGATACCCGGTTCCGCCTTAACGACAAGAGTCAAGCGGTAAGTATTCCAGATTTCTCCCTTCCTGGATCAACCACATTGTTTATTCTCGCTGCAGCAATGCTTGTATTGACGGCGTGGTCTTTCTATAGCAACGTGTTCCAGGCACAATCAGGAAACTTAAATAAGCGGATTAACACTCTTTCCGCAGTCTTTGCTGGACTTATTGTAATTTTTGGCTTGATGGTGTTTTCAGGCGCTGGCTCTAGTAGCGCAGTTACCCTAACTTCGGTACTTATTTCCACAGTTGCAATTTCAACACCGCTGATTTTCGGTTCATTATCGGGTGTTATCTGTGAACGAGTTGGCGTGGTAAATATTGCAATTGAAGGACAGTTACTTATTGGGGCATTCGCTGGAGTAATGGCGGCTTCTTATTTTAAGACTCCGTTACTTGGTTTGATTGCTGCACCTATTGCTGGTGCTTTCATTGGCTCACTTCTTGCCCTGTTCTCAGTTCGCTACGGCGTTGATCAAATTGTTGTGGGTGTTGTGTTGAATGTGTTGGCACTCGGTTTAACAGCATTTTTTGCCGGCACAGTGATGAGCGCAAACCAAGAATTATTTAATACCAACCAGTATTCTTTGCATCCAATTAAGATTCCGGTGCTTGCAGATATTCCAATCATTGGCCCAGTTCTTTTTAATCAAACTATTTTGGTCTACATCATGTATGTGGTGGTTGCAGTATTAACCGTGTACTTGTTCAATTCGCGGTGGGGTTTGCGGATGCGAGCTTGTGGCGAGCATCCAAAGGCAGCCGACACTGTTGGAATTAATGTGAACCGAACCCGTATTCGCAACACTATTCTTGGCGGATCTTTAGCTGGTTTAGGTGGAGCATTCTTCACAATAGGATCAGGCTTAACCTTCACCTCAAATATGTCTGCTGGTAATGGATATATTGCTTTGGCAGCAATGATTCTTGGAAAGTGGCATCCAATCGGAGCCCTGTTCGCGGCAATTATGTTTGGTTTCGCAAAGGCTTTTGCACTACTTATGCCAAGCTTGACCACTGCAATTCCATCACAGCTGGTAAATATGATTCCGTATATCGTGACGATTATTGCAGTGGCTGGTTTCGTTGGAAAATCTCGCCCACCTGCAGCTGAAAATATCCCATATCTAAAGTAATTTGATGCGGTTATCGGGAGCGGAGAAGTTCACGATAACCGCATCTTGATTAACGGAAGATTCATGCAGTTAATTAATTACGAGCAAGATAGTTAAGTTAGTTAATTACCATCGAGTAGTTAGCTGCAGTCAAGTTATTAACTGCAAGCAAAATAATTAACTGCAACAAAATTAATTGAGCATGAGCACAAGGAGAATCAGAAGTGGCTGAAATAAATTGGCAGCAACTAATCGATGAAGCAGTTACTGCAATGAAGAAAGCATATGCACCATACTCTGGCTATCCCGTGGGGGCTGCGGCTTTTGTGGACGACGGTCGAATTGTGAGCGGATGCAATGTTGAGAATGCTGCAACCGGGGTCGGGCTCTGCGCTGAGTGTGGAATGATTTCTGAACTTATTATGGGAGGCGGCGGGCGTCTTACCGCTTTTGTCGCGGTGAATGGAAACTCTGAAGTGATTGTTCCATGTGGCCGCTGCCGGCAACTTCTTTATGAACACGGAGGAGCCAAACTGGAAGTACTGATGCCGCGAGGAGTGGTTCCATTAAGTGTTGTGCTCCCTGATGCTTTTGGTCCAGAAGATTTAGGTGAAGTAGCAACTGCAGTACAAGTCGATATCAAGATTGCGGATTAAGATTAAGATTACGAAGAAGTGAAAGAAATATTGAAGATGATTGAAGCTTTTGATGTTGTAGATGTGATTCGGGCAAAGCGTGATCGGAAAGAGCTAACCCCTGCCGAAATTGATTGGACCATTGACGCCTACACTCGTGGAGTTGTAGCTGATGAACAAATGGCAGCCTTAGCGATGGCAATTTTCTTAAATGGGATGACCCGTGCTGAAATTGCGCGTTGGACTCATGCCATGATTAATTCCGGGGAACGAATGGATTTTTCGCAACTCGGACGGCCAACTGCAGATAAACATTCCACCGGCGGCGTCGGCGATAAAATTACGCTCCCTCTGGCACCGCTTGTCGCTGTATATGGAGTAGCGGTTCCCCAGCTTTCTGGACGCGGACTCGGACATACCGGTGGAACATTAGACAAACTTGAAGCAATTCCCGGATGGCGAGCAAACCTCAGTAATGAGGAAATTATGACCCAACTTGGTTTAACTGGCTGCGGCGCAGTTATTTGTGCAGCCGGTAGTGGACTTGCTCCAGCAGATAAGAAACTCTACGCACTACGGGATATCACTTCAACCGTAGATTGTATTCCGTTAATCGCTTCATCAATTATGTCCAAGAAGATTGCAGAGGGTACTGATTCACTCGTGCTGGACGTAAAAGTCGGTTCCGGTGCATTCATGAAAGATCTCAATCTTGCACGTGAACTCGCGAAAACTATGGTTGATTTAGGAACCGACGCTGGAGTGAAAACTACAGCTCTCTTAACGGATATGAACACTCCACTTGGTCTGAAGATCGGTAATGCTTTAGAAGTGGAAGAATCAGTTGAAGTGCTTGCGGGTGGCGGTCCGCGCGACGTCGTTGAATTAACCCTTGCACTTGCTCGTGAAATGCTTACAGCTGCAGGGCAACCAGATGCTGATATTGAAAAGGCGCTGCAAGACGGCCGGGCGATGGATAAGTGGAACGAAATGATTCGCGCCCAAGGCGGCGACCCTACGGCAACTCTGCCAAAGGCAAAGCAATCACACGATATTTATGCTGAGGCTGACGGCATAATCCAAAGCATGGATGCGCTCGCAGTAGGTGTAGCTTCATGGCGATTGGGTGCAGGACGAGCAGCTCCAGGTGAACAAGTGCAGGCTGGTGCGGGGATTGAGCTTTTTGCAAAGCCGGGAGATAGTGTCGTTAAAGGTCAAAAGTTAATGACTTTATTTACCGACGACGAACCACGATTTGCGCGTGCGCTAGACGCACTTTCTGGTGCTGTACAAATTGGTGCATCTCAACCAGAACTGCAAAATATTGTTTTGGATCGGATTTCTCAGTGAAAAATTAAGTCAGCTGAAACTTATCAGTTTTCTCTGAAGCCTTCTCGCATTTTTTTTGGGGGGGGTGCTTCAGGAAGATGATGAGACTCTGGATAGTTATAGAAAACTATTTGGAATCGGCAAATTTATAAAGATAGCGAATTAAACAACGAATATTGGAGGAAAAATGGTAGCTCGTGAAGATGTTGCAGCAATGATTGATCACACCTTGTTGAAGCCAGAAGCGACACTTGAAGATGTGCGTGCATTGGTTGAAGAAGGAAAGCGTGTGGGGGCATATTCGGTGTGTATTTCGCCGTCAATGCTGCCATTGCCATCTGATCTTGACTTAGGTGATTTGCATTTGGCTGTAGTTGCAGGTTTCCCATCCGGTGCGGTTGCGCCACAAATTAAGGCAGCGGAAGCGGCACTTGCTGTAGCAAGTGGTGCTGATGAAGTTGACATGGTGGTAAATCTTGGTGCCGTTAAGGAACATGACTGGGATGCGGTTGAATACGATATCGCTGCAGTCCGAGATGCAATTCCTTATGCAGTTTTGAAAGTGATTATTGAATCAGCAGCATTGACTGATGAAGAAATCGTGCGTGTTTGCGAAATTGCGCGTGACGTTGATGCTGACTTTGTGAAGACTTCTACCGGTTTCCATCCTGCAGGTGGAGCTTCGGTACATGCTGTGGAATTGATGAAGAAGACTGTTGGAATAGATGTGGAAGTTAAGGCTTCTGGCGGAATTCGCGATGGCAAGTTTGCAGCCGAGCTGATTGCTGCCGGAGCAACTCGTTTAGGTTTGTCTTCTTCGCAAGCTGTGCTTGATACGCTGTAATTTTGCAGTTTACTTAATCGGGTTTTCCAGAACGAGGAAATGTAATTTTGTAGTGAAAATATGCATTTACTCGTTCCGGAAAAGAATATTTAGCTGATGTGAACAAGTTTCATCGGCTTATTGCTTTCGCTAGCTCTTCTGTAGTACTTGTATTACACTTAATACAAGTACTACAGAAGAGACAAAAATATGACTTCAAAACTTAGTTCTACGCCTACAGCGGTGCGTCTTCCGGTTGAATTACTTTCGAGATATGACAATTTAGCTAAGCAAACTGGGCGTTCACGTACCTATTATTTAACTGAAGCCTTAGAAGCATCGATTTCTCAACTCGAGTATGAATATGGGATTTTACAGCAGGTAGAGGACTGGAGAGCTGGACGTTTAGAGACTGTAAATCTTGATGAAGTAGGTGAGATGCTTGGCTTGGAGGATTGAGCTCTCGGCACAAGCGTTAAAGTCTTTAAAGAAGATTGATAAACCTATTGCGAAACAGATTTATCAAGAGCTTCGAAAACTTTCTGAATTATCGGACCCACGGATTAAGGGAAAAGCACTTACTGGTAATCTACGAGGACTGTGGCGATATCGTATTGGTGATTATCGTTTAATTTGCCATTTAGAATCCGGGGAGTTAATTATTCTTGTTCTCGAACTAGGACATCGAAAATCGATTTATCGTAATTCGAAATTTAACTAGGCCGCAGAGATTTTAAGGTGAAATTTCTTTAAAATTTTACTTTGAATCAAACAAGCGCTTTATTATTTTTAAAATTTAAAGTTCAGACTGTGAAAATATAATTTTACAGTGAAATAAGAATTTTCCGCTCCAGAAAGAAATAGTTTTCTGGAGCGGAAATAAATACTAGACCTACTCTGGGTGGGGTGACGCTATTTAATAAAATTAGCCTCACCCCACCCAGAGATTAACTATTAGACGCTCAATGGTTAACCTTTGGGCGTCTGAGCTCTAAGAACCGAAACTTCGTGCAAGCAAGGCTGCTTAAAGTTTCGATATTACATTAAAGCTTTAATGCCTCGACCATATCAGCTTTGAATTGTTCAAGTCGCTGTGCCGCTAAATTCTTTGCAGCAGCTAAATCTACGCCGTCGGTAAGCGGAACAATCACTTCAAGATAGCACTTCACCTTTGGTTCAGTTCCAGATGGACGAATGATTACGCGATCATTTGCTTCGGTATGAATCATTACTGCATCTGTTGGTGGAAGCTCAGCAGTGCCCTCGTTTAAATCAACAATTGAAGCAACCGGGGAACCAGCCAGAGCCACTGGCGGGGTAGTGCGAATCTTTTGCATCGTCGCCGGGATAATTGATAAATCTTCAACGCGAATTGTGACCGGCCCAGTGAGGTATACGCCGTGTTCCGAATAAATCCGATCAAGCTCATCGGCCAAGGATTTTCCAGCTGCTTTTAACTGCGCTGCAGTGCTTGCAATCACGAGACCAGCAGAAATTCCATCTTTATCTTTCACTGAATTCGGATTCACACAAAAACCAATAGCTTCTTCATAGCCGTAAACGATTCCTTCTGGGCGCGCAATCCACTTAAAACCAGTCAGTGTAGACACATGACGCAAACCATACTGCTGTGCAATCGGGCCAAGAATCCGGGAAGAAACAATCGAAGAAGCTAAAACGGCATCGCTAGCCGACGCCGTCTGGCCTACAGACTTTGCCACGACCTCACCTAAAACAGTGCCAATCTCATCGCCAGAAAGCTGCCGCCAAGTACCGTCACCATTCGGAATAGCTGCAGAAGCACGATCAGCATCAGGATCAGAAGCAATAATAATATCGGCGTCAACCTTTGCCGCATAAGCCATCGCTAAATCGAGTGCGCCAGCTTCCTCTGGATTCGGGAAAGAAACGGTCGGGAAATCTGGATCTGGTTGAATCTGTTCCGGTACGCCATGGACATCGGTGAAACCAGCCGCGGCAAAAACCTTCGACATTGTTTCATAGCCGACGCCGTGCATTGCTGTGTACACAATCTTTAAGTCGCGTACTGGCTGTTGTTTAACTAGTTCTGCTGTTTCTTGGATGTAGTTTTCAACGATTTCTTCAGGAAGAAGTTCCCAGCCTTCAGACGCGACGGGGATTTCGTCAGCATGGCCAATAGCTGCAATTTCTGCAGCTATTTCGCCGTCAACAGGAGGAACAATTTGGACTCCGTTGCCAGTTTCGTCGATTGCTCTTCCGCCGAGATAAAGTTTATAACCATTATCTTGTGGCGGATTATGGGAAGCTGTAATCATTACGCCTGCATCTGCACCCAATTTTCGTACTGAGTATGCAAGAACAGGAGTTGGTAGTTCACGTGGGAAAATGATTGCGCGCATTCCTGCGGCAGTAACAATTCCAGCCACATCATTTGCGAAATCACGTGAATTGTAGCGAGCGTCAAAGCCGATTGAGACGACGGCGTCGGTTCCAACTCGTGCTTTTAACCAGGCAACTAAACCGGCAGTAGCTTTTCGCACCACAGCACGATTCATCCGGAATGGACCGCCTCCCATTTCGCCGCGAAGTCCAGCAGTTCCGAATTGGAGCAGGCCTTGGAAACGGTCGGCAAGATCAGATTGAGCGGAGGCATCTCCGGAAAGTGCTGCGTCTTGTAACTTGATGAGTTCTTCACGAGTTTTTGGGTCGGGATCATGGCTGATCCAGTTTGCAATTTCGGTGTAGTTTAAAGTCATGAAATCGTGTTCCTTTAATAAATAGGTTCAGGTATTTAATGCTTAAGTGAATAAATTTGTGCTTAAAGCGATTCTTTTTGCGTCTTGGAAAGATCGGTTGAAATCTTTCCAATGATTTCAGCGAGAAGTTTTGAAATTCGTGGTCCGGCAGCAGCTCCAGCTTCAAGAACTTCTTCATGGCTCAAATGGCCGGGAGCGAATCCGGCAGCGTGATTGGTTACTAATGAAATTCCAAGAATTTCTAATCCAGCTTCGCGAGCGGCGATAGCTTCAAGAGCAGTAGACATTCCCACTAAATCTCCACCTAGTAAGCGTGCCATTTTTACTTCTGCTGGAGTTTCGTAATGCGGTCCACGGAATTGGGTATACACGCCTTCTGGGAGGTCTGCTGCAACTTCTTTAGCTAAACCTCGGAGGCGAGCAGAATAGAGATCTGTTAAGTCAACAAAGTTTGCACCTTCGATTGGTGAATCTGCAGTGAGATTTAAGTGATCAGAAATTAATACAGTTGTGCCTGGTCCCCATTCTGGAACTGTTGAGCCGCAACCATTTGTGAGAATACATATTTTAGCTCCAGCAGCTGCGGCAGTACGAACCCCATGCGCGACAGCTCTGACGCCGTGCCCCTCGTAGTAGTGAGTACGGGCGCCGAGAACTAATGCGTGATGCCCGGTAGGAAGTTTAATAGAGGTGAGTTTTCCGCCGTGTCCAACTACGGCTGGCTTAGAAAAACCGGGAATTTCACTAGCGTCGATTTCCGCAACTTTTGTGCCGATTAGTTCTGCTGCGGCACCCCATCCAGAACCAAGGGTGAGGGCGATTTCATGCTTCTCAACACCGGTTCGGGCTGCGATTTCTTGAGCGGCGATTAAGGCTAATTCTGAAGGTGTTTCATTCATGTTTATAGCCTACTTAAGAACCAGCATTAAGTCATAAGAAGAACGATGCAGTTAATGTCACCTTCCAGCAAGAACTTATATCTTTTCCGTTGTAATTTAGAAGTATGAATATTTATGAAAACGAATACCAGTCGGGTCCGATTCTTTTGCGCGGGGAACAAATTCCTGAGCATACTTCGGATGCGAGTCTGCTTGCTCCGAAAGGGAGTGCAGCTTTTGTGCAAACTGACCCGTGGCGAGTTTTCCGAATTCAATCAGAAGTGGTTGAAGGATTTGGGGCACTTTCTGAACTTGGAGCTGCAATTTCAATATTTGGTTCAGCTCGTACTAAGCCTGAGGAGCCCGATTATCAACTGGCAATGGAAATTGCTGAAGAATTAGTAAAGCTGGATTATGCCGTGATTACTGGTGGCGGGCCAGGAATTATGGAAGCCGGTAATCGGGGAGCTGCGAAAGCTGGCGGAACCTCAGTTGGTTTAGGAATTGAACTTCCGTTTGAGCAAGGCATGAATGAATACGTGAATCTTGGCGTAAATTTCCGATATTTCTTTGTGCGAAAGCTAATGTTCGTAAAGTATGCGATGGGATTTGTGGTTCTTCCGGGTGGATTTGGCACTATGGATGAATTATTTGAAGCTCTCACACTCGTGCAAACTCATAAGATTTCTTCGTTCCCGATTGTGTTGGTCGGAACAGAATTCTGGAGTGGTCTTGTGGATTGGATAAAGACCACGATGATGAAACAAGGTTTGATTTCGCCTGGGGATGATGAACTCTTT
>JAXFDG010000123.1:0-11213 GCA_034173665.1 Arcanobacterium sp. | reverse complement strand
TAAATTAAAACTGCTATGATTTAGGATATGAAATCAATCCTACAGTCTCATATTTGGGCTCAAGTCCAGAAAAAACTTGGGCACACTGTTTTTGAAGAACAAGGATTAGGCTGGCAATTCCTCGCAATCCTTGAAGGCTCTAAGAATTTAAAGTATTTGTATTGCCCTTATGGCCCGATTGCCGAAGATAAGAACGCTTTTCTGGAAGCAATCTCTGAGTTAAAGAAAATTGCGGCGAAAAATAATTGTATTTTTATTCGTTTTGAACCGATTACACCAGCGGTAACAACTGCACAGCCAGATGCGGAAACTTATTTGCGCTCGCTTGGTGCGGAAAAATCTCCGCGTCATATTCAGCCTGATGCAACTCAGTTAATTGACTTGTCTCCTGATTCGGACATGTTAATAAAATCAATGAACAGCAGTAACCGCAATATTTATCGCAATATCCATAAAAAAGGTGTCACTTTCCGCACTAGCCAAGATTTAAACGAGCTAAAATTCCTTTTCAAATATCTTGATGAAACAGTAGCTCGCACTGGGTTTAATCGGCAGCAAAATGATTACTTACAAACGGTTGCTGAAGTATTATTCCCAGCTAATGCCGCGAAACTTTATTTTGCCGAATATGAAGGTGAAGTAATTGCCGCAGCACTGGTTTATGATTTTGCTGGTACTCGCGTCTATGCACATGCTGGATCTTCATTCGAACATCGAAAATTAAGTGCTGGTCAAGCTCTAGTAGCAAATTTAATCATGGATGCTAAAGCTGAAGGCATGGATTTTGTTGACCTATTTGGAATCACCACTTCAGATGATCCAAATCATCCCTGGGCTGGATTTACCAGCTTCAAAAAGTCATATGGCGGTGAATCCGTAGTTTGGCCTGGAACTTGGGATATGCCGGTTTCAAAACTAAAGTACTCTCTCTACAAGCTGGCTTATAAAGCCAAAAAGAAACTCAGAGGCTAAAGCCTAGAAAACATCTAACTCAAAGCTTAGCGTTTTGTTTTGAACGTTTATCTAAAGTTGTTTGAAATTATTCTTCAATTATTTTGGAGGCTCTGCCTTTCCGGAAACCGGATTCCAGAGCCTCCAAAATAAACCTAACTGGTAATTACTTAATTTATCTCTTCTTCATTACCCGTTATGTAACGTTGGTTCCTGAATTATTTAGTGGCTGCTTCCTGAATTCGCAGTAATTGCTCATCATTTGCATGTCTCTTTGCCAAACTCAGAGTTTGTGCAGAATCCACATATACCTCTTGCTTCAGCGGATTGCGTCGCGTCTTAATTATCTTCCACAAATGATAAGCAAATACCGCCACATTAACCACTAAAGCAAGAGCAGAAATAATCAGCATTGCCGTTGGGTTATGAGCTGATCTCAATGAAAATATCGAGTCATGCATAAAATGTGGGAAGGTCAGGACAACCGCCGACCAAAACGTTAATGTATACGCACGATACTGAATCCAAGCACCTCTTCCAAACGGCAATAATGCTGGAATAGTACATGCTAAAAGCAATGCCACACCAGAATACCAAGCACGATCAGCAAGACAGTTGTATACATAAGCAAGGTTCCACAAATCGTAAGCAATAATCCAGCCAAGCGTCAGATCAGACCAAATTATTTGTTTGGATTTTTCTTTCGAGACATAGATTCCAAGCCAGCCGGAAATCATTAGTAAATTCAAAATCCCAGCTACGCCATTTAAGATATTCCACGCTCCGCCCCAAGTAACCATATTATTTTCCGGATCAAATCCGTTCATAAAATAACATTGGAAATCTCGGATTACAGCCTCCGCGATATTTATCGCAAGAATAACTGGTGGAATTAAGAGATACCAATTTTTCCGCTGTAATTTGGGGAAATATTGTAAAGCGACAAGTGAAAGAGAACCTAACAATGCCGAGTACTGTTTTACAATCGGGAACCATCCGGCGGAAGAAGTACCCGCAGTTGAGTAAGGCCACCAGAAAATGGTCAAAGAAATAGGAATAATGATAAAAACAGCAATCGCAACCCACTTAAAACGAATTGCCAGCCACGCAGTAATTGCCAGAGCTGCAATTACCACAAGTAACATCACATAATCCCACCATTGACCAACTTCAAAAAAGAAAAATGTTGGGTAGTCAGGTTTCATAATTTTCACGCGTCCTTCGCCTTACCCCAGTTCTTCAGATAAGTCTTTTCACGCTTTTGACGCAGCTGCTCTTCCCAAGAAAATTCTGGTTCAGACCACCCCACGAAATAATCCTCATCGACAATATCAGCCCATGGAGTACCCGGACCCACCGGAGGCCAAGCTGGATTATCAGTCACCGGCGGACGTAATTCATTGCAAGCTGGATCCTGACGTCCGTAACGCAACCAAACATTATGAGTATCCTCGTAAAGTTCCGTGCCATCATAGCGGCCTGCCGGGGTACCATATCCAAAAAGTTTCCCGCCAAAAAGTGCCCTTTTAATCCGTGCTTGAATTTGTGGCTTCTTTCGGAACTCTACTACTCGCTTCAAATAAATATTCTGCAAATGAGCCATACACCCACCAATGAGTTCAATGTTAATCCAGTTCACGGCCGCTGCTAAGGCATTATCTGGTTCAAATCCGACGCGCCAGTGGTTGATTAAACGGCAGCGCTCCCCCTTTAGCGGAACCACATAGAAACACCAAGCAGCACCATAATGTTTCATAAACGGATACCGGAAAGCAAAAGAACCAGGAGCTTTTGGCGGATGCTTCGTATCCACCCATTGGGCGATATACTTTCCTGGCACGACGTCGGTCCATTCCATACACATTCCAGTGAAATCAAATCCCGCAACATCTCCTGGTTTTAGCGCATCCTCCCCTTGCCATTGTTCTTGAATTTCGTATGAATTAAAAAATGGGAGACGTGCAAAAGTTCTCTCAAGGAACTCCGATGAATATGATCCAGCTTTATCACAACCAATCTGCTTTAAATGACGATAAAGAGCATACGCTGGAGCATCAATATCAATCGCGTAAGTTGATGAGCGACCATTCGAATACGATAAATCGATTAAATCATCTGCCGGATATTTCCAGGCGTTTTCCTCTTTAGTAGCTTTTCCGGAAAGTTGGGAAAAAGAAAAGAGACCAGCGAATCCTACGCCTAGTCCTGCAAATGCAATCTTCGTTAAAGTTTTTGCCACTTTGCCGCGGCGTTGCGACTTACTCATTTTCTTACCTCCGTTGGTAAAACGATGAAATATTGTTTTGTGGTGAATGATTCAGTTAATTTTCCAGACAAATGCATCCGATTTACCATGGATGAAAATGCTTTGGACTGAATTTAAAAAGATTATAGGGGTGCTATTTTCTACACAGGTAAAATTCAGTAGCAACACCCTGAAAAACACCCTAACGCGCACATTTTGCAAGGAATTTGTGCAAGAAATGCCCCTTGATGCTGATTCCCCTTCCTTCTCAGAGCGCAACTCGTCACACTAGAGTCACACTCAAATATTGATATCTATCAACATCAATATTCACGATAATTCAATTCACCAAATTGTTAATCAATTTCTGAAAGGAAGAAACAATGGGGTTTCTTTGGGAAGTAGGCCCGATTTGGGTCTATCTATTCTGGGTAATTGTTCTGGTCTTACAAATCGGAATTGCCGAGATTAATCGCCGATGGGTCTGGACTGCTTTTGCACTCTGGACAATAGGCGGAGTACTGGTAACTCCCTACGTAATTGTGCATGGGGTTCCAATGGTTGGATGGTTCCCCTTTGGCAAATTTGTCATCATGGTTGCTACCGCTACAATGACGGCATTTCTTTTAGCTTGGGGTAAACGCAATCCAGAGAAAGCACATCGTTACGCAATTTGGCTTGGTGTAGCGCTTTGGATTGGCTTAGCAGTTAATATCATGGAAGCTAATATCCGTGATGTTACTATTTTCTTCGAAGCTGACACCTACCGTGCTTGTGCCGCTAGTGCTCAGTGTTTAATGGAAGTCGATTCAGCTAAATCAGTTTCAATGATTGCTGGACTACCAGAAACACGCGGCATCACTGCCCCGGAATTCTCCCAAGCTTGGTATGAAGCTGTGGCGCAAAATTTTGCAGATCGTAATATTGGAATCGATCCAGCAACAGGAATGCGCACAATTGGTGGGCATTGGAATTTAGTCACTGCAGCTGCTGGGGTTTTAAACATTATTACAATCACTGGTCTTGGAAAAATCTTCATCTCCTCTCCAGGAAAAGCCAAGGTTCCAGGGTTGATTTGGGTTGACATGGCCTGGCCATGGATTATCGCATATGATCTATGGAACCATGCATTCTTATATAATTCCCTCGCTGATTACACTTGGTACTGCACTCTTGCTCTCTTATTAGCCTGCACAATTCCAGCCTTCACTTGGGCAAAAGGACAATGGATTTGGTTTAGATGCTTTACTTTAATGTTCTGGATTGCGGTCAATAATATCCTTCCGGAACTTTTAGTAAAACCAAGTATCATGACTAATTACGCCACAATGAACCCATGGGCAAATATTATCTGTGCATGGGCGGCATTAATCTTTAACATCTGGCTATTCGGATATTGGTTACTCAAGATTATCCGGCATAAGCGGAATCCATTACGCGATTGTTTGTTCCTAGAGTTAAAGGCTGCTCGGAAAGTCATGGTGGAACACGCAGACGATCGAGATAAATATTTCGTTACCGATATGATTGCTCCCACCCCTGCAGAACTAGGGTTTACCCCTGATTCACCACTGCCACCAAAAGATGGATACGTAGGGTCAATGCCGTGGTGGAAGAGCGACAAACGCTATCCAAAACCACGCGTTCCGCTAAGTAATGATCCTGTACTCATTCGTAAAGGTCTCACTAGCGATCCGCAGTGGGATGTGTACTAAACGAGATACATTATCATTCTGCTATAGCAGATTTAAGAAAACTATTTCGATCACATAATTCGGGGTGTTCTGCTAGGAGCAATTCCTGCTCTTCGCAGGACACCCCAACCACACTCCACACCATTTTAATTAGACTGCGAGTACCGATTGCTTCAATCCGATGGCGTTCACGGAGCACTGATCGACCAATCATCCCCAACATTGGCACAAGTACTTGCGGAGTTAAATCGGTTCTGAAATATCCCTGTTTCACTCCGCGCACCACCATTTCTTCAAGGCGCATTGTAATTAACTGTGACCCTATAGTTTCTGGAGTAGCATTAGTACGGGTTAGCATCACAGAAGCTCGCACACTCTCCACATCTCCCCACAGCAATAAAACTAATTCTGCTAATGCAATACGCACATCAGGATGATCTTGCGATACCGCATCACTAATAGCTGTTTCAGCATTCTCTAATAATTCATTAACTAACTGTGTGCGACTAGAAAAATGTTGATAAAAACATCTCCGCGATAATCCTGCTTCTTGTGCTAATTCGTCAATCGTAGCGTTTGGGTGAATTGAAAGAAGCCTTTTTGCAGCAGTAAGAAAGGCATAGTGATTAGCTAATGCATCGCTTCGTTGCAAGTGCATTATCACCACTCCAATCAATAAATATGGAAGTGAATTAACCTTATGTTATTCCAGTCTAGCAAGGAACATTAAAATCAATACAAAATAAGGGATATCGAAGAAAATAAAAGGAATACCGAAGAGAACAAAATATGAAAAGCTCAAAAATGTGGAGAACACAAAAGAAAAGCCGTCTTTGTGAAATAGATTCACAAAGACGGCTTCACCGTGCGCGGAGGGGGACTTGAACCCCCACCCACTATACGTGGACTAGCACCTCAAGCTAGCGCGTCTGCCTATTCCGCCACCCGCGCCGAAAGAGAAGAATCTCTAACGGGTATGAGGATACACAAATAAGCAGTTGAAATGCAAACGCCAATACAATCAGTTTGCTTCACTTTGGCATGCCATCAACAACGTAAGTTACAGAAGAATCATCCATTGCTCCCATGCCAGCATTATTTCCAAGCACATAAAGCTGCTCTGCAGCTGCTGCGACCGGAGTTGCTAAACCAACAGACTTAGCCGCATCAGTAACAATCCCCATATCCTTTACAAAAATATCGAGACGGGACTTTACTTCTACAGCTTCGACGTCAGTTTCAAGCATCCGCTGACCACGATCTCCAAGCATAAATGACGCTGCCGCACCTGCCATTAGCGCGTCTAAAGCTTGCTTCTTATCTAGACCAAGTCGACCAGCTAAAGCGAGTGCTTCACCTGCAGCAGCAATATGCACGCCACAGAGCAACTGATTAACGGTTTTCATAGCCTGGCCTTTCCCGGGCTGATTTCCAACCTTCACTAACGTAGAAGACATTGCTTCCAGTACCGGTAAAGCCTTCTGGTAATTTTCTTCCGTAGCACCTACAACTACTAATAAATCACCGTTACCAGCACGTACCGGACCACCTGAAATTGGAGCATCAATCAATCCTAAACCGAGCTCAGCAAGACGCTGCCCGACTTCAGCCACAGCTTCCAAGCCGACAGTAGAAGTCAAAATAACCTCAGCTCCATCAGCTAGATCTTCTGCCACGCCGTCGGCTCCAAACAATGCTTCGTTTAGCTGTTGCGCATTACGCACTGCTAAAAGCAAAACATCTGCACCTTTTGCAGCTTCACGAGGGTTGGTAGCGATATTCAACCCTTGCGTGGCACCGAGCTTGCAACGCTCTTCGCTCACATCAAAAGCTGTCACATTGAAGCCATTAGCAGCAAGATTAGTTGCCATTGGCAAACCCATGGCACCAATACCAAGAATTGTAATATTCATAATTTACCCCTTTAATTTTTCCACAACATCTGCCAGCGAACTGGAAGTACCGACATTACCTGGGAAGACCACATACGGGATTCCTTGAGCTGGTCCAGTTACTGCGTCCCAGTATGAAACAAGCCCTGGAAGCATCGGACCGACGACGTACGCCTGCGACATTTGCAAAGCTTTAGCCGCAATATCAGATGAGGTGATTCCACCCTTAGAGACGATAAAAGCTGGTCGGACTGCAGCCACTACTCCAGCCACAGTTTCCACAACTCCTGCAGAAATTCGGCGGGAAATAGCTAGGGACTCTTCTGGGGTTTGCCCAGAAATTAGCTCACGAGAAGTTGAAATAATTACGTCATTAGTTTTGAGTGACTCATTAATTCTTTCAACAATCTCAGAGATATAGGTAGCTGCAGTATCTTTAATCAACTCACGCACATCAAGCTCTAACTGAGTTGCCGCAAAGCGCTCTTTCAGCTCTTCCAATTGCGAAGTTGTTAATGCCGTATGCGAACCCACTGCAACAAGACCGCCGACCAGGGTTTCCCCCTTACGATTAGCGGTGACGTCATCATGGGTAAGAACCCTAGGCACAGCTTGTCCGAGTCGAGCCCTCACAAAAGTCGGTCCAAGACGATAGATAAAACGTGAACCATTCTTCTCGGCTTCAATTAAAGCTAAAGCCAAGCGTCTTAAATCGTCTTCCACCACGACGTCGCAAATAATTGCTTGCCTATTCTTCGCTGATTGTAACTTCTGAATTACTGCCTCTAAATCAGTTCTTAATTCTGCAAGATTGATTGCAATCACTGAATTAGCAGGAGTTTCTCCGTCAGTTTTTTCTGCCACCCATTCACAAAGATTTGAGGAATTAAAACCGAAAGTTTTATCTTTCGCAAACTCGGTTTCTCCAACTGGTAAATATTCTTCACCAATTTTTGCGTAATGAATTGCGTCGACAGTAATTCGTCCAGCATCAGGGAAAGCAGGAACAATAACGATACCGTCCACTCCCTGCCCACTGCCCATCATATTGGCAAGCGTTTCTGGCTCTAGCGGGTAATGACCGCGCAGCGTCGAATCAGAACGAGAAATAAAAACAAGCTCTAGGTCTAATTCCTCCGCGGCGATAAGAGCATTACTTGCAATCTCTTTATTTAAAAATTCTGCTTCTGCTGGATCTAATGAGCGAGTATTTGCGATTACATAAACCGCTGGCTTCCCTTGCGAAAAAGCCCAAGAAAAATCAGAGACATTCCAAGTGGTAAGAATCGGCAAGTTGGAAACAGACTGCGAACCCGTTGGGTCATCGTCAATCACTACAAAAATTTGCTTTGCCAGTAATGAACTTGCAATCTCAGCAGGATCTACTTTTACAGGCTCCGGCTTTCCTGAAAGAAGTTCTTCTAAAGTCGGCATTTTTCCTCCAAAGAAGTAAGGTGGCAGAGCTTCAACTCTGCCACCTTGATGACTATTTAGTCTTCAAGCCAGGCCATTACATTAACTTGGCAAGAGTCAACACCTTTCACACGAAGTGGTCCCAAGGTGATTAGCTTAATCTTCTTATCGCCGATTGGCTTCAAGGAAATATCTTCAATTCCAAGAATTACATGGTCGGTGTAGTTTCCAAGGAGCTGACGATGTGCTTCTGGACCAAAATCATTGGTTGGAGAAGCAATCGAGAGCCAGTCCATACCGATACAATCAAGCTCTGGGAATTCTTCATTGAGCCACTTGCAAAGGTCTGGATGCAAAGAAAGACCTTCATACTCGAAAGTGTGTGGATCCTTCTTCTTGTTCTCTTCGAATCCGGTCCGCATTAACAGTAGTCGCTTGCCCTTAAGTTCTTCTGCATATGGTTCGAGGTCTTCTTTCAAGATTACTTCTGCCGGCTTATTGCGGTGTGGAAGGTCTACGAGCAGAATTTCTTCCCCAAGGTATGCAAACTTCTCTACTGGAAGATCAGCAAAATCGGTTCCAGTAGTGTTGAAATGATGCGGACCATCCATATGCGTTGCGAAATGGTTTGGTAGGTGCATCATAAATGAATTGAACGGCTTGCCGGATTCATGAATTACAGTATCTTGTTCCAGTGTTAGTACTGGCTCTCCTGGCCATGCATTGTCTTCTGGATCTAATACATGTGATAGATGTACGAACATCTTTGTCCTCTCTTTCTGGTGACGCCAATCACTATTACTCTTTAAGGATATTACACAAATCACAAATTGCGAAATTGCTTCAGTGCAGTTCAAGTCCCTAAAAGAACAATGAAAGAAAAGAAATACTTCCAGTAAATACCTACAAAAGAATGCCCCTAATCAAAGCACGCGAACAGTCTCGAAGAAAATAGTGACCAAGGCAAGAAAGCTTAACCAAGCTGAAGTGAGGGCAGAAAACAAAAAATCCTGAGTTTCCTCAGGATTATTTCGTGCGCGGAGGGGGACTTGAACCCCCACCCACTATACGTGGACTAGCACCTCAAGCTAGCGCGTCTGCCTATTCCGCCACCCGCGCAGTATGTTTTGCAACGGATATAAATGTACCACTCTTCTTTCAGATGCGCCAAGTTCCGCTACTAGGAAAAGTTTGTGATTTAAAACATTAGAGCAGCTTACCTCGAAGGAATGTTAAAGTTTCCTTGTAGGAATTAACAATTCAAAGGAATTATCGTGACGGTAGATGCAAATCGCCCAGAAGATTTAGTGCGGCAGTTTCATGAAACTTATGGACTCCCAATCATGAATGACACCCCAAATGTCAACCGGGAACGGGTACATATGCGAATGTCTCTTATTGCTGAAGAGTTTGCAGAGTTAATGGGTGCAGTTTACGGGCAAAAAGCACGAAGTATAATTGAATCTGCAACCACAGAAGCCATCACTACCGACGACGTCACCCGAGACACCATTGAAACAGCTGATGCGCTCGGAGATTTGATTTACGTCATTTACGGAATGGCTTTAGAAATGGGAATTCCACTTGCGGCTGTTCTCAACGAAATTCAAGCTTCAAATATGTCGAAACTTGGAGCAGATGGAAAGCCAATTTATCGTGAGGACGGCAAGGTACTTAAAGGTCCAGACTTCTTCGCGCCTGATATCGCTAAAGTTCTTGGCCTAAAATCCGAAGATAACTAACCTCAGACGCTATAATCTCGACTAATTTTATCGCAAGAAATATTTATTTTATTCCGAAAATAAGGCGGCAAGACTTAGTGTCTTGCCGCCTTATTAATTTGTAGCGCAGAACTAATTTTCGTCTAATTCCGCATCTTCGATTTCATCAGTAATCGTTACACTAAGAATTTCTGCAGATAATCTATCAATCCGATATTGAATTTCTTTCAATTCGGTTGCACGCAATTTTGGACTCATAACTTCAAGCAAAGGAACAGATTTTTCTAATGCAATTAGTTCATTGCGCCATTGTTTAGCTTGTTCAGCAACGCTAACGCTATTTGCCGTAGCATAAAGATGGGTTACTTGTTCACGTAAAATCGCAATTCGCGCAAGTAGATTCTCCCCTGAGTTTCCACTGTTCCGCAGTGTCGCAAATTGCTTTACACGATTTTGAATTTGTGAAAAAAGTTCAGGATTTTCCTTTAATATCTGCCGCAATTGCGGCCCATACTTCTTTATAACTCGAAATATCGTCGGCCCAGCAATAGTGGCAACTCTTAGAAGTACACGAATTTTCCCCACAATAACCTCTCTTCTCTTGCCTCTGTAGTTTATCGAAAATTTTCCTGAAATGTTTTCAAAAACTCATCACACACCAAGGCAAAACCATAGTTTCTTTGCAAAATATTCTCTTTACGCATCAGTTAATTTTGCCAATAATTCTTCAAATGGTTGAGAATCTCCAAGAATCAGAACTCCACCACTATCTATGCCGAGTTTGCGATAAAGTTTTCGAGCTCCTTGATTCCAATCCCACATTCCGAAATAAATCGCCTGATGTCCGCGCCGAAGCGAATCATTAATCGCCTCAACCATTACTGCACTGCCGTATCCTTTGCCGCGATAAAGAGGATTTGTTCCTAAACCAGAAAAATGAATTGCATGCTCATGATATTCAATCCCCATTACTGAAGTAATTTTCCCCTCTTCGGAAAAATGCGCATACCAGTCTAACTTGGAAAAGTTTTCAAGCGCATCAGTAATTGGATTTGCTCCTTCGAGCACTTCCTTAATCTCTGCAGAATATTTTTCAAATTCAGAAGAACTAGCCGAAATAAACCGAACTTCTGCTTGCCCTGGAACTTCCTCAAGCGGCTCCTCCGCAAAGAAAAATTCCCAGGAAAATCCCCAGTGTGGGCCATAAAAATCGCGTGATTCACGATCTAATTCAGAAAATATTTCTTCAGAAATCATCACCAAATCTGGGCGTTTATATTCAGCTCTCAGATTTTTC
>JAXFDG010000122.1:0-4419 GCA_034173665.1 Arcanobacterium sp. | reverse complement strand
GGCAAACCACTTTGGGCTCATCTCAATAGGTGAAGGCCAACATGAATCAGTGTTTATTATTTCCGGTCAGGCACTATTCCCAGTAATTATTGCCGGCTTTATGCTCGCAGCAATTCTTGCGGCAATTATGTCGACTATTTCCTCCCAGCTGCTCGTAACTTCGTCAGCAGTTGTTGAAGATATCGTGAACATTAATGGAAACCTAAAGCGCGACTCGATTGCCTCAATCACCTATGGTCGCCTAGCGGTGTTGGCAGTTGCGGTGCTAGCCGGTATTTTCGCTTGGTTCCGAACCGACTCAATTCTTCAGCTTGTTGCATTCGCATGGGCCGGCTTCGGTGCAGCCTTTGGTCCAATCGTGATTCTTGCCCTCTACTGGCGTAAGCTCACCTGGCAGGGTGCACTTTCCGGCATGATTGTTGGTGCAGCAACCGTTGGTATTTGGCGTCAGGCACTTGGTCAGCCATTCGGACTCTATGAAATCATTCCAGGCTTCCTCTTCGCCCTAATCGTGGCAGTGCTTGTATCTCTCGCAACATACAAGTACAACGCTGAGATTGAAGAAGAATTCAATGCGGCAGTTCGCTTAGCAACTGCAGATGCTAACACCATCGACGCAGAATTTTCGGGAGCTCACGAACTCCACGAACCAGTTATTGGGTTTGATGGAAAGCCACAACTAACTAGCTAAAACACTCAACCGAAGCTCCGTCTACTTTTTGGTTATGATGAAAGTAGGCGGAGCTTCTTGGTTTAGAATGTTTCATGATTAATAAACCCCATTTTCACTCGAGGATGACATATTTATGGAGTACGAACCAAGAAATATTGATGAAGTTGCTCGCCGCGCGGTGAGCCGAGCGAAGCATTGGCTGGCTGAATCGAAAAAGTATCCAACCGACCGTGCTGCCCAACTGCTGGCCAAGACCTTGCAAGATCCGAAAGGTCTTGACTTCACAGTAGAATTTGTTGACGGTGTAATCCGTCCAGAAGATCCACAAGTTGCAGCGCATACAATTGCGAAACTTGCTGGGCAAGGGCCAAGCTTCCTCCCGTCATACTTGCGTACTCCGTTAAAGTTGGGTGGAAAAGTTGCACCGCTTTTACCAAATGTGGTTGTTCCAATTGCAACGAAGGTTTTCCAGCAGCTTGTAGGAGATTTAGTCCTTGATGCAAAAGGGAAGGGTCTTACTAAAGCAATTGCGCGTCTAAAAGCAGAGGGTGCGCATTTGAATATGAACCTCCTTGGTGAAGCCGTCCTTGGTGATAAGGAAGCGGCAAAGCGCATGGCGGACACAATTAAGCTTTTGGAACGCGACGACGTCGATTATGTTTCGATGAAAGTTTCCGCAGTTATCGGCCCACACAATCCTTGGGCTTACGATTACGCTGTGGAACACGCCGTCAATTCGATTCTGCCACTCTATGAAAAGGCAAACTCGTACTCTCCAAAGAAGTTCATCAACTTGGACATGGAAGAGTATCATGACCTTCATTTAACTATTGACGTGTTTAAGAATATTTTGGATCGTCCAGAATATTTGAACTTACGGGCTGGAATCGTGCTACAAGCATACTTACCAGACGCTCTGCCAGCAATGATGGATCTGCAAGAATGGGCAGCTGCTCGTGTTGCTCGCGGCGGTGCGCCAATCAAGGTACGCGTAGTTAAGGGCGCAAACCTTTCGATGGAGCGTGTTGCTGCCACCATTCACGGTTGGGAACTCGTTACCGAACCAAGTAAAGAGCATACGGATGCAAACTATATTCGTGTACTCGAATATGCGCTCCGACCAGAACATATTAAGAACATTAATATCGGTGTAGCTGGAATGAATCTCTTCACCGCTGCATACGCGCTGGAATTAGCGAAAGAACGAGGCCTACAGGTCGGTTCTGAAGTTGAATTTGAGATGCTCACCGGTATGGCTGCGCCACAAGCGAAGGCGATGAAGCAAGATGTTGGGCATTTGCTCTATTATGTTCCGGTAGTTAATCCAGAAGAATATGATGTAGCGATTGCGTACTTAGTTCGTCGTCTGGAAGAAAATGCACTCCCGGCTAATTTTATGAGTTCGATTTTTGAAATTGCTGACTCAGAGCAACTACTTCAACGGGAAATTGATCGTTTTATGGCTGCAGTGGCTCATGCTTTTGACGATCAGGTTGGTCCAAACCGGCAGCAGAACCGGCTTACCGAAACTACTGAAGAGATTTCGCAGGTGGTGCAGGACGAGCATGGAAACTGGATTTTTGAGAATACTCCAGATTCTGATCCATCACTGCCAGCTAATTTGCAGTGGGCCCGAGAAATCGTGGCAAAGATGGAAGGATCACAGCTTGGGGCTGATGTGATTGCCGAAGCTCGAGTCGAGACGCACGAAAAACTTGAAGAAGTTATTGAAACTACTTGGTCTGCAGCTGAGAAATGGGCAGCAATGCCGGCAGCGGAACGAGCTGAAATTTTGCATCGTGTGGGCGTGGAGTTTTCCAAGAATCGCGGCTTGTTGATTGAAGTTGCAGGTTCTGAGGCTGGAAAGGCTCTCGATCAGGGCGACGTAGAAGTTTCTGAGGCTGCTGATTTTGCGCATTACTATGCAGAACTGGCAAAGGATCTTGAGAACTTGCCGGGTGCTGAGTATCAGCCGTCACGGGTTGTAGTGGTGACTCCACCTTGGAACTTCCCGATGGCAATTCCTGCTGGTGGCGTCTTGGCTGCTCTAGCTTCCGGCTCGGGCGTAGTTTTTAAGCCGGCATCAGTTTCTGCACGGACCGGTGCAATGATTGCGAAGCTGATGTGGGATGCAGGCGTGCCACGTGAGGTTTTGCAGCTGGTAAGTATTGGGGAACGAGAGCTTGGGCGGGAGCTGATTAGCCATCCAAAGGTTGACCGTGTTGTGCTTACTGGTTCAATCGAGACGGCAAAGATGTTTAAGTCTTGGCGTCCGGAGTTGGGTGTGCTTGCAGAAACCTCCGGTAAAGATTCGATTATTGTGACTCCACATGCTGATTTGGATCTTGCAGCGAAGGATGTTATTTATTCGGCGTTTGGTCATGCAGGCCAAAAGTGTTCGGCATGTTCCACAGTGATTCTTGTAGGTTCGGTTGCGAAGTCGAAGCGTTTCCGGAATCAGTTGCTCGACGGCGTACGCTCACTAAACGTTGGATGGCCTTGGGAACTAAAGACTGAAATGGGTCCGCTGGTTGAACCGGCAGCAGGAAAGCTCTTGCGTGGATTGACGACCTTGAGCGAAGGGGAGAGCTGGCTGCTTGAGCCGAAGCAGCTTGATGATTCCGGCAAGCTCTGGAGTCCAGGTGTGCGCGATGGCGTGAAGCCAGGCTCTGAGTATCATTTAACTGAATATTTCGGCCCAATTCTCGGCATTATGACAGCGGACACTTTGGAAGAAGCAATTGAGCTGCAAAATGCAACCGATTTTGGTTTAACTGCAGGTATTCATTCTTTGAATGCTGACGAAATTAATTACTGGACCGAACATGTTCAGGCCGGAAATATTTACATTAACCGTGGTATTACTGGTGCGATTGTGCGCCGTCAACCATTTGGTGGATGGAAGCGTTCCGCAGTTGGTGCTGGTACGAAGGCTGGTGGCCCGAGCTACCTCTTTGGTCTTGGCAGCTTTAAGCGGGGTAGTGCGAGTGACATCGAAAAGGTGCAGGTGACTGATTCTGCGTTGGAGAGCTTAGTGAAGTTTGCACAAGGCTCTGATGAAGCTGCTTTAGTTGAGGCCTTTGCTGCGTCAGCTCAGGCTGCGGTAAATAATGAATTCTTGCGTGGTCATGATCCTTCGCAGCTTGGAATTGAACGCAATGTGTTCCGTTACTTCCCGCTGCCGGTCCAGATTCGTCTCAGTGAGGGGGAAGACCAGTGGCAGGCTTTGGCTCTTGCTGCAGGAGCAAAGGCTGTGGGTTCGGATTCGCGAGTTTCTGCGGCTGAGCTTTCGGAGCAGGCGCAGAATTTCCTCCGGGGAATTGGGGTGCCATTTGAGATTCAGTCGGATGCTGAGTTTATTGAGTGGGCTGCACAGTGGGCGCCGAATTCTGGATTGGATGCGCGAGTGCGTCTTATCGGTGGTGATTTAGCAGCATTATGTGCCGGTTTGCCGAATGAATACGTGGCCGATGTGGCTATTTGGCAGGGTGAAGTTACGCTAAGTGGTCGTGTCGAGTTGTTGCCATTTGTGCATGAGCAGGCAGTATCGTTCACGAATCACCGCTTCGGCAATCCAACACCATTAGGTGAAGCAGTACACGTACGCTAAGAGGAACACGTATTTGGCTGTGAAGCTGAATTGTTTGTTGGCTAGTTAGGCCCGGGTGTGGGGGGGGGATAATAACATTTTCCACCCCAACCCCTCAAAAAACAGCACAAAAAAAAAGAATATTTTTTGGAAAAAT
>JAXFDG010000121.1:0-2513 GCA_034173665.1 Arcanobacterium sp. | reverse complement strand
GAATAAATCTTGCGCTTCGGCAGTCGGTGCACTCCCACGCACATCCCACTTTTCCAGCCAAGATTTTAAATCTGAAGAATGAATTGCATGCACGCCGTCGGCAAGTAAACCGGCTCGGAAGAGTTCCCCTAGGATTGCCGGGATACCGCCCGCACGATGGAAATCTTCCATATGATACTTAGTTGAGTTGGGAGCAACTTTCGCTAAACAAGGCACACGCCGCGAAAGCTCATCAATATCTTTTAACGTAAAATCAACTTCGCCTTCACGAGCCGCAGCAAGGGTGTGCAAAATAGTATTTGTTGAACCACCCATCGCAATGTCCATCGCCATTGCGTTTAAGAATGCTTCACGTGTGGCGATATTGCGTGGCAAAACAGAGGCGTCGTCATCATCGTAGTAGCGTTTCGCTAAATCCACGATTAGCCGCCCTGCTTCTAAGAACAACTCCTTGCGCCGCTTCGCAGTGGCGAGAGTTGAACCATTTCCGGGAAGCGAAAGCCCAAGCGCTTCAGTCAAACAATTCATTGAATTTGCCGTAAACATTCCCGAGCAAGAACCACAGGTCGGACAAGCGCTTTCTTCAATCTGGGCGAGCTGTGCATCAGTCACATTATCGTCAACGGCCATGTACATCGCATCGACTAAATCAATATTATGATCGACGACGCCTTCTACCGCCTTCCCGGCTTCCATTGGTCCACCCGAAACGAAAACTACTGGGATGTTCAAACGCATTGCTGCCATCAACATTCCCGGCGTGATTTTATCGCAATTAGAGATACACACAAGCGCATCCGCACAATGTGCATTGACCATATATTCCACAGAATCTGCAATGAGTTCACGTGACGGAAGTGAATAAAGCATCCCTTCATGCCCCATCGCAATTCCATCATCAACCGCAATCGTATTGAATTCTTTTCCAATACCTCCGGCAGCTTCAATCGCAGAAATAACCAGTTGCCCCATGTCTTTTAAGTGCACATGCCCGGGAACAAACTGTGTGAAGGAATTCGCAACTGCAATAATTGGTTTCCCAAAATCTTCCGATTTCATTCCAGTTGCTCGCCAAAGTGCGCGAGCTCCCGCCATATTTCGCCCCGATGTCGAGGTTGCTGAGCGTAGTTGTGGCATATCGTCTCCCGTCTCAAATCTGCTCCCTATTGTATCTAGGTTTAGGATAAACAGCGTGGCGTCTCACTAAGCGCTAAACTAGCAAATGCACTAACCACCTTTTGAGAGGTAAATATGACTGAACAAAATCAGCCACTTGAATCAGGATCTGTTCCGCCACCTCCGGCTCCTTATACCCCGGAAGCACTTTTGGCAAAGACTGACATTCCTGCCACCGAATTACGCGATCTCGCAAGCCAATTCCCAGAGTTACACGAAGCTATTAAACAACACCCAAATGTATACCCTGGCTTAGTAACTTGGATTGAGCAGCAAAATGCTCCAGCGGTTACTCCAGTAGTAGCTGATGAAGAACCATCTGCAGCAGCAAGCGCTACTGAAGCTGCAAACACCACAGCAGAAACAAACGAGAAAGCTGAGGAGAACGATCCGCTGCAGCAAATCGCGCAGAGCGCATCTGAACTTGGCAAAGGTGCAGCCGCACTAGCAAGCTCCACTTTCTCTGAGGCTAGTGAGAAAGCAAAAGAATTCTACCGGAGTGACGCCGTACAAAAACTTAGTGTTGACGCACCAAAGCCACTCTTAATTGCCTTGCTCGCACTTCTCGGCCTCCAACTTCTCACAGTTTTCCTCTCCGCGGCAAATATCACTGAACCATTCTCCGGAGCAAAGCTCTCGATTGGATTATTTGGGGAATCTCCAAACGGAGATACCGCACCTGGAATTGCACTCCTTTTAATGATTCTAGTTTCAATTGCAATCACGGTTTACACCTTCATCAAGCCAAGCCGAGTCTTTGTCTTAATCACTGGAATTGTGGTAACCCTCTTCGCCGTTATCAATCTAGTTATTTACGGAGTTATTAATTCCCGACTAAATGAACTTTCCTTTACCGGAGTTAGTGTTGGCGCCGGGGTTTGGCTTGGACGCACCTTTGCATTCTTTGTTCTGATTGCTGCAATCACCTTAATCGTTTTCTGGGCTCGTGGGCGAAATAAGCCACTCCCAGAAAAGCAGTAGTACTGGAAAAACAAGAAGTAAATAAATCTAAAAATTTGTGGCTGGTAAATTTTACCAGCCACAAATTTTAGTTCAACACCTTTACTTCAATTGCGCGCGCCACAAATACGTGTGGTATGGCAACATCACAATATCGTTATTCGTGTATCCTAATTCTTCTTCTAGATACCAGCGAAGATTTTCCCGCATTCGGGTCCGATTCTCGGGTGTCGATTTAATCCAAGAAGATCGCGTTGTGCCAAGTTCAAATAATTCTTGCACTGTTAAGGGCTGCTCCCACTGCACATGAGTTAATTTTGGTTTCGAAAATGCAGCGCTCAATTTTGGCGGTTTATCAAAACGATGCACATCTCCTG
>JAXFDG010000120.1:0-9270 GCA_034173665.1 Arcanobacterium sp. | reverse complement strand
TGAAATTTCTTTAGATGAAGCAATTGCTGAGGTGGCTCGATTGGCGCAGCTTTCAGAGGTAGTTGCAATTGGTGAAACTGGTCTTGATTATTTTCGTACCGGAGATTCAGGAAAAGCAGCCCAGAAAGAATCGTTTCGTGCTCATATCGCTTTAGCAAAAGAACTAGGTAAGCCAATGCAGATTCATGACCGTGAAGCTCATGCAGATGTGGTTGAGATTTTGCTGGCAGACGGCGCTCCAGAAAAAACGGTTTTCCACTGTTTTTCCGGTGATGTTGAGTTGGCAAAAATTTGTGCTGAGCAAGGTTGGTATGCTTCTTTCGCGGGTAATATTACGTATCCAAGTAATGAATCATTGCAGGCTGCGGCACGAGAATTACCGGCAGAGTTAATTTTGTTGGAAACTGATGCTCCGTACTTGACCCCGGTTCCGTATCGGGGGCATCCAAATACTGTTTGGGCAGTGGCGTATACGGCACGATTCTTGGCGGAATTGCGGGAGTCAGACTTATCGAATTGGTGTTCGCAGATTGCAAAAAATTCTTTTGAGGTTTATGGAATTTAATTCTTTGGAGTAGCGATATATCAGCCTTGCTGAAGTGATTTTCGCGTGGTAGACGGTGATAATTTTTGAGGAATTTACGTCATTTAAGGCTGAGTTAATATGGTGTGGCTCTCGATAAGTTTTCACTTTGTAACATTTTGATTACAATAAATCTAGTAAATGTAACAGGATGATAACGAAGTTCAAATATTTAGATTTTGAGTTTTTAGATTGTCCCTGAATCCCAGGAGTCTCTTTGGGTAAACATATTTCGAATGCAGATGCGCCAGCTTTGCAGATAGTAGAGTCTTCTACGCCAAAGCCGGGATCGCGACGTGCTCGCCGTCTTGCAGAACAAGCAGAAAAAGCAGCCGCAAAAGCGGAACTCGCTGCAAAAACAAATATTAACGCGGTAGCTGAGGCTGACCTTGCAACAAAAACAAGTATTGCTGCGCCTACTGAAGTAGAACTGAATGTTGCGGAAGCTAAGTCAGATTCGGTTACGGTCGTTAACACAAAGCGGGTTGTGCTACCTGCGGGTCGAGATGTGTATGCAGAGTACATGAATGAACGTCATGTGCTTTCGCAAGTTGCAGTTCATTCTGCTCCTGTTCGTCCACGTTTATTTAGTCGGTCACGAGCTGTAGTACTTGCACTTGTCGCGATGACTTCTGGCTTGAGTGTTGCGGCAGGTGCAGCAACTTTTGAGAACCCTGATGCGGCAAGTACTGTCGAAATTGGTGCCGCTGCCGTGCGTGATACTGGTTCTGAAGTGGTTACAGTTGAACCTTTGCAGGCGAAAGTTACCGTTGATGGGAAAACTACCGAAGTTGATGTTTTGACCGGGGCAACTATTGCAAAGCTACTAGACGAAGCCGGAATTACGCTTTCCGCACTTGATGAAGTTTCTCTTCCATTAGACACACAAGTTACTGAAGGTCTGTCGGTAACTGTCGTGCGTGTAACAACTGAAGTTATTACGGAAGAAGAAGTTGAAAAATTTACTGTAGTTGAAGAGGATGACGACACCCTTGCGAAAGGTGAAACTAAAGTTGAAACCGAGGGTGTTGATGGCAAGTTAAATAAGACCTTTGAAATTACTTATCGCGATGGAAAAGAATCAGCACGAGAAGTAATTGCAGAAGTTGTTTTGCAAAAGCGTGTCGATAAAGTTGTTAAGGTCGGCACCAAGGAAGAGACCACGACTACGACAGATGCAACTTCTGCTGATACAACTTCAGAATCGGCTCCAGCAACAACTGGACCAGTAAGCTCTGGTTCAAATCGGGATATCGCTCGATCGATGCTCGCCTCCTTTGGGTGGGGCGATGACCAGTGGCCATATCTAGATCAACTCTGGCAACGTGAATCTGGGTGGAATCAGTACGCAGATAATCCATATTCAAGTGCATATGGTATTCCACAAGCCCTTCCGGGAAGCAAGATGGCTTCTGCAGGCGCTGATTGGGCGACTAATCCAGCTACGCAGATTAAATGGGGGCTTGGATATATCAAGTCACGTTACGGTTCACCGGCAGCTGCTTGGGCACATTCACAGTCTCGTGGCTGGTACTAATAAGTTAGTTACCGACGATTCGATTGGTTTAAGATTTGGTTCCCATAGGTATAATTTAGGCTTATGGGAACCAATAACTTTAGCGGCACATTACTGGGCCCTGCGATGATTCGTGACTTAGCAGAATCAATGGGAATTCGCCCAACTAAACAGTTGGGGCAAAATTTTGTGCACGATATGGGGACGGTTCGGAAAATTGTTCGTGATGCGCAAGTTTCGGCAGGCGATCAGGTTTTAGAAATTGGGCCAGGCCTCGGGTCCCTCACTTTAGCTATTTTAGAAACCGGGGCATATGTTTCGGCAGTGGAAATAGATCCGCCACTTGCCCAACGATTGACGCAAACTGTAGCAGAACAGATACCAGAAGCGAAACTGAACTTCGCCGTCGTCAATCTTGATGCGTTAAAAATTACCTCAGCTCAAGATTTAGCAGTTCCTTCAGCTTTGGAAAACTCCGGATCAGGATTTATGCCAAAACATCTTGTGGCAAATCTTCCATATAATGTCGCAGTTCCAATTCTGCTTTCGCTACTGGAAATCTTGCCAAGTCTGGAAACCTTTACGGTAATGGTGCAGTTGGAAGTTGCAGATCGGCTTGCAGCAAAACCAGGGTCAAAGACTTACGGCGTGCCATCGGTAAAAGCAAATTGGTACGGCGAGCTTTGGCGGGGAGCAAAAATTTCCCGGAATGTATTTTGGCCAGTGCCGAATGTAGATTCTGCGCTTGTGCATTTTCAGCGCTATGAGACGCAGCTTGCGGCGGAAGTCTCGCGTGAAGTGGTATTTGAACTGGTGGATGCGGCTTTCGCGCAAAGAAGGAAGACTTTACGAGCAGCTTTGGCTGACTGGGCTGGCAGTGCGGTAAGGGCTGAGGAGATTCTTTTAGCCGCAGGAATTTCCCCGCAAGAACGCGGAGAAAAGCTTGGGATAACAGATTTCGTTGCCATCGCGAAAGCTGCTGCGCAAGTCTAAACATTTCGATTAATAAAATTTCTATAGATTAAGAGCTTAAACTTCTGAGAATTTTGCATTTGAAAAATAAGCATTTGAAAAATAACTTGAAAGGCACAGTATGAAGCAAGAAGTGATGGCTTGCGCTCCGGGGAAAGTAAATCTTTCACTGCGAGTTGGAGGTCTGCGTGAAGACGGCTTTCATGAGCTTGATACAGTTTTTTGTGCTTTAGATATTTACGACGACGTGCATGCAACTTTAGACCCTGCTCTAAGTATGTCAATTACCGGGTTGGGTGAAGAATTACCGGTTGATGAATCGAATTTAGTGATAAAGGCTGCGAAGTTACTCCAAGAAAAATCCGGAATAAATCTCGGGGCGAGATTAGTTGTGGAAAAACGAATCCCGGTTGCGGGAGGAATGGCTGGAGGGTCGGCAGATGCGGCTGCAACTTTAGTTGCTTTAAATGAGTTATGGGAGCTTGGGTATACAAAATTAGAGTTATTGGAATTCGGTGCTGAACTTGGTTCTGATGTTCCTTTTGCGCTTCTTGGTGGAATTGCTCATGGTCGGGGCCGTGGTGAAAATCTTGTTCCGATTGAAACTGCGGCAAATATGTTTGGAGTAGTGATGCTAGCAAATCCAGTTGGACTCTCTACGCCGGCAGTTTTCCAAGAATTTGATCGATTACAGATTGCTGAGGCGGGAAGTGCCCCTGCAGAATCTACGGAATTAATTTCATATTTGCAAGAAGAGGCAGATCTCTCTCAGAGGAGTGCCGTGACTTCTGCTGGTCTGCGGAAGTTTCTCATTAATGACTTAGAACCAGCAGCTTTTTCCTTGCGTCCAGATTTGGCAGAGATTTCTCGAAAATTACAAGAAGAATTGAACCTACCGGCGCTTTTGTCGGGATCAGGTCCAACTTTTGCGGTTCTGAGTGAAGTAAGTTCTCTAAATGAAGATGTGGCGTCTTTGCAGAAGTCTTTTCCAGAATTGATGGTGTTTGCAGGGGCAATGACTAATTGCGGAGCACATTTAAGGTGGACGAAGTAAATGGCACATATTCTAAATCTGGAAAATATTTCGATTTCGCTTGGGTCTCGTCCAATCTTGGGAGATTTGAACTTATCGCTTGAAGACGGTGCGCGCATCGGCGTCGTCGGTCCGAACGGCGGTGGTAAATCGACACTTCTGAAGCTCATTTCCGGAAAACTTACGGGTGATACCGGTCGAGTTACCGTTACTGGTGGAACTCGTTTTTCAGTGCTCGAACAGCGGGATAATTTTTCTGAAACAGCGACTGTGCTGGAAGTGATCCATGGTGATGTTCCAGAATACCTTTGGGCGAGCGATGCTCTCGTGCGTGAATTACATGATGCGTTACTTGGAGATTTGCCACTAGATAAGAAAGTTGCTGAGCTCTCTGGAGGGCAGCGCCGTCGAGTTGCTCTTGTAGCCGCGCTTTGTGCTTCGGCGGAAGTCTTAATTCTTGATGAGCCCACTAATCATCTTGATTTAGAAGGGGTAACTGCTCTTGCAGATTATTTGAATCGACGTTTTGCTACTGATGCTCGTGCGGGCTCTGGAGCATTGGTCGTGGTTACCCATGATCGGTGGTTCCTAGATGCTGTTTGTAATCGGATGTGGGAAGTTGTTCCAGGGCATGACGGAGCCGGAGGCCGCAGTCCGCAACCTGGGTATATTGAACAGTATGACGGCGGATATGCGGCATATATTTTGCAACGTGCAGAGCGCGCACGACTAGCTGATCAGGCTGCGGAAAAGCGGCGAAATTTACTGCGCAAAGAGTTAGCGTGGCTCCGGCGTGGTGCGCCGGCGCGAACTTCGAAACCAAAGTTCCGGATTGACGCGGCAAATGAGTTAATTGCAAATGAACCACCGCCGCGAGATTCTTTAGAATTAACAAAAATGGCGACGACTCGTCTTGGAAAAGATGTTATCGACTTAATTAATGTAGATTTTTCTTGGCCGGGAACTTCGACCCCGGTGTTGCGTGATGTTACATTGCGTCTTGCCCCAGGAGAAAGAATCGGAATTCTGGGGCGAAACGGTGCCGGAAAATCATCATTATTAGGATTGTTAAATGGCCGCCTTTCTGCCACAAAAGGCAAAGTAAAGCAAGGGAAAACAGTAGTTTCAGCAACTCTTTCGCAAGATATTACTGAGCTTGATGAGATTAGTGGCCGGCGAGTAGTGGAGGCGGTTCATGAGCGGGCGAGTCACGTCGTCGTCGGGAAAAAGGAAGTAAGTGCATCACAACTGGTGGAACGCTTAGGGTTTACACGGGAGCGGGCCTGGACTAGGGTTGCTGAGCTTTCTGGCGGAGAGCGGCGGAGATTGCAGTTTTTGCGATTATTGGTGGGGGAACCCAATGTGCTTCTTCTTGATGAGCCAACCAATGATTTAGACACCGATACACTTGCGGCGATTGAAGATTTACTTGATACCTGGCCGGGTACATTGATAGTGGTTTCACATGATCGATATTTACTTGAACGAGTAACAGATCGATTAATTGCCGTGCATAATGGGCGAGTTCGGGATTTGCCGCGGGGAGTTGAAGAATATCTGGAACTTGTGGCTAGCGGGGATATGAGTGCTTCAGGGATGTCGCATAATGATTCAGAGGCAATGCGAGAAATTCCTGATTCTAATAATGATGCGGATATTGCGGCAGGAAAGACTTCTGATCCGGCAAAAGCTCGAGAGGCTTCTAAGGCAATGGATCGCTTTGCGCGGAAAATTGATCGCTTAAACGAAAAAGTTTCTGATCTCGGAGCGAAACAAACTGAGCTGGCACTTTCGGGTGATTATCATCAAGCAGCTGAGCTTGGAAAAGAAATCAGTGAGTTAAAAGAAGAAATTGCAGAACTCGAAGTGGAATGGATGCAAGCAGCAGAAGACTATGAGCGGTGGGGTTAAGCCTGCACTGTCCGGATTTTGTGAAATTGTGAAAAGTATCTTGACGTTAAGTAATATTGGGAGTGTGGAAGAAAACTTAGAGACTCATTCTGATGAAGTGGATTCAATCGTTGCAGCTTGGCAGGTGCAGCGAAGCGATTTTGATGCGCAACCACTGGCAGTGTTTTCCCGCTTATTGCGGTTAGGGCGCTATATTGATCGGATTCGACGCACTATCTTCGCGCAATACGATTTAGAAACTTGGGAGTTTGAAATGCTTGCGGCATTACGCCGTTCTGGAGAGCCATTTCAGCTTACTGCGGGGCAATTAATGAATGAGACTTTAGTATCTTCCGGAACAATTACTAACCGGATTATGCGAATGCAGGATTCCGGGTTAATTGAGCGTTTGCCTGATCAAAATGATCGGCGAGTGGTTTATGTGAAAGCTACGCCAAAAGGAATTACGCAAGTAGATTCCGCGATGGAAGCATTACTTAATGAACAGCGAAAGCAACTTGCCGGATTTTCTGAGCAAGAAATCCGGCAAGCGCGCGATTTCTTAAAACAGATGATCGAAAATATTGATAATTGCTAATCAATCTGGGCGTTACTTTTCCAGAGTGTGCAGAGCGGGAAAACGCAAAATTTCGGACGAAAAATTACGTTTTCCCGCTCTGGATATGCATCTTTGAAAATGCCGAGTGCCCTCACTGCTTCTTTTACAGGAGGTCTCACCCTCGAGAGTTTAACTTTTGAGAGCTCGAGAGTTTAACCTTTGAGGGCTTCTCGAATACTGAGGCGGCTACCCATTTTTAGGATTGAGTTTTCATAAATCTTTCCAGCTAGCGCGGCCAGTAGTGGAATTGCCAGAAGATTAATTGCCACTGCCAGCCCAAGTTCCCAATTAGTAACAGCTCCCAGTGATTGCCGGATTGGCATCATAAACGGGCCAAACATTGGTAACTGTGAAAGAATTTTTGTGAGAATTCCATCTGGCTGCGCTGGAACAAGCAAGACTCCGAGATAGAACGGAATAATGCAGAAGAAGCTCAGGGTTCCACTAATAGCCCCGAGGTCTTCCTGTCGTGAAACCGTGGATGCGGCAGCTCCAGCAATAGTGACAAAGGTGAAGAATCCAAGTACAACCCAGACGATAACCCAAATCAGGGTACTTCCCAGGTTGAAATTGGCAAAGAGTGGTAAATCAAGAAGTCCCGAAATCTTTAAAGCGACTACAACAGTAGCTAAGTAGAGCAAAATTTGACCGAAAACAAAAATCCCGATTCCAAGAATTTTTCCGGTTAATAGTTGTCTTGGGCGAACTGAAGAGAGCAAAATTTCGACTACTCGGGAGGATTTTTCTTCCACCACTCCTTGGGCGATGGTGGAAAGTCCCATAATTACACCCAGGAGAAGAATTATCTGAGCTACGTATCCGGCAATATAACCGATTGGATCTTCGGCAATAATGCTCATTGTTCCGCCAACCATTTCAATTTCTGTTTGATTTGTTTGCGCGATTTTCAATAACTCAGCATTTGGTGTTGTTAATTCTGCTTGCGCGAGAGTGCTTTGAAAGAGAGCTGCTTTTAGTTGTTCGGCAGTTATCTGTGCATCAGTTGAATCCCCATATTGGAAAATTTTCGGAATTCCATTATCTAGTACGGCAGCAGCTGTTACATCTTCTTTTTCGCCATTTTCTTCGAGCCAAGTAACAGGGTCGTCCGTTTCTAATGGAACAATTTCTAAACCGGATTTGGTTAGTTCTGGATAGGCGTCCAAAATTTCACTGGAAACAGCCACATTTCCCAGATCAAACTGCGGTATTTCTTCGCTCAAAGTGTCCTTTAAAAAATGGCGCCCGAAAAATCCGGCCACAAGAATTAACCCCACGATAATTACTGTGGAAATTCGTTGTGCCTTTGATGCGAGAAGAGTGGTGACCTCGCGCTTCATAATATGCTTTAACATCACGTTCCTCCTCTTACTTTTTCTTTCCAAATAGTGCAGAAAGTCCACGCTTTTTTGGTTGTTCTTCTTCCGCTTCACTCTTTGGAGCGACGACGACGTTGGAGAATAATTCAACTAAGTGTGGACGGTAAGGACTGAAGCTGCGAACGTTTCCAAGTTCAAGGAGACGTCGAAGAATTATTTGCTCTTCGACGTCATTTGGAAGTTCGAGGCGGAGTTCTCCGGAGCGAAGCTCAGAACTTTGCACTCCGAGTATGGAAAGCTCATTACGTACCTGGAGAGAGTCGGCGTCAATTAGCAAGTCCACTAAACGATGTTCAGTTTGGCGGAGTTCCTCGATAGTTCCTTCAGAAACAATTGCGCCTTGTGAACATATCCCGATTCTGTCGCAGAGTCTTTCAACGAGATCAAGTTGATGAGAAGAGAAAATAATTGTTGCGCCCTCACGTGCGCGTTCCCGGAGTACTTCACTCATTGTGTCTACTGCAACCGGGTCGAGACCAGAAAAAGGTTCATCGAGAACAAGGAATTCTGGATTATGTACGAGTGCTGCGGCTAATTGCACTCGTTGCTGATTGCCTAAGGAGAGAGCTTGCACTACGTCATTACGACGAGCACTAATTCCGAGGCGTTCGAGCCAGTGATTAGCTGTTTGGGCTGCAGTTTTAGAATCAAGACCATGTAATGTAGCGAGATATTTCAGTTGTTCGTAGACTTTCATTCGCGGATATAAACCACGTTCTTCTGGCATATATCCGAAATTACGGCGAGTTTCGAAATCAAGAACTTTTCCGTTATTCGTTACTTGCCCTGAATCGGCTTTTAATACACCGAGCATAATTCGCATAGTTGTGGTTTTTCCGGCACCATTTGAGCCAACGAATCCAAAGATTTCACCAGGATTTGTTGAAAAGCTCATTCCGTTTAAAGCTTTGGTGGTGCCGAAGTTTTTATGGAGCGATTCCACCTTCAATACCATTTATTTTCCCTTCAGTAGTGTTGGGTATTTTTATTTTATCGCACCAAAATAAGGGGGGGGATGTCTCATTTCTGCCACCACTTTGCGTCCGCTCTGTAAAACTGGCACAATAGTGCAAGTAATCCGCCATGGTGTAATGGCAACACAGCGGTCTTTGGAACCGTTATTCTAGGTTCGAGTCCTAGTGGCGGAGCGAAAGTCATCTCAACGAAAGAGACAGGACGCGCAATGACCGGTATCCATACCAGTGGCGAGAAGCATTTAGTACTAGCAACTGGGCGGGCACACCCAGAACTTGCGCAGGCAGTGGCAAAAGAACTTGA
>JAXFDG010000119.1:0-3338 GCA_034173665.1 Arcanobacterium sp. | reverse complement strand
TGGGATGGAGAAAAGAAATTTCTCCGAGATTATTAAGCGTAACAATAGTGCTTGCTAAAGCGTAGCAGGGATACTACTGGGCTCACGGCGTCGGTAGTTAGGCGTTACACCGTAAAGTTCAGGGCGAAATATGAACCCGAGGCGAAACACCATGTAGAATATCTGGGTAAGGTTTAAGAACTTGAAGGAGATCTAGTGTCCGGACACTCTAAGTGGGCGACTACGAAGCATAAGAAGGCCGCTAATGATGCGAAGCGTGGCAAACTTTTTGCCCGTTTGATTAAGAATATTGAAGTTGCTGCACGCACCGGTGGTCCAGACCCTGAAGGTAACCCAACTCTTTTTGACGCGATTCAGAAAGCAAAGAAGAATTCTGTTCCAGGTGACAATATCGATCGTGCTTTGAAGCGTGCTTCAGGTGAAGGTCAAGACGGTGTAATCTACGAAAACATCACCTATGAAGGCTATGCTTCTGGTGGGGTAGCAGTACTTATTGAATGTTTGACCGATAACCGTAACCGCGCGGCTTCTGAAGTACGAGTAGCTTTGACCCGTAATGGCGGAACCCTTGCTGATCCTGGATCAGTGGCATACATGTTCACCCGAAAAGGTGTGGTTGAAGTGCCAAAGGCCGACGGCGTGGATGAAGACACGATTCTGATGACCGTGCTTGATGCGGGTGCAGAAGAAGTGACTGATGAAGGTGATGTATTCGAAGTCACCTCAGAACCGAATGATGTTGTAGCAGTGCGCACTGCTTTGCAGGAAGCTGGCATTGATTACAATTCTGCAGAAGTTCAGTTCGTGCCATCGATGAAGGTTACTGTTGATAAAGAAGGCGCGCAGAAGGTCTTTAAGGTGCTTGATGCGCTCGATGATCTTGATGATATCCAGAACGTCTACTCAAATGTTGATGTGCCGGATTCAGTAGCGGCTGAACTTGAAGCTGAAGGCTGAGAATTTGCGGATTCTCGGTGTTGACCCTGGTTTGACCCGTTGTGGCCTCGGAGTTATTGATGCTCTTGATGCTCGACGGGTCAAATTAGTTGATGTTGATGTTGCACGTTCCAACCCAGAACTTGAACCTCCGCAACGTTTATTGCTAATTTACAACAAGCTTGAGGAAACGATGCGTTTAGTGCGTCCTGACGTCGTGGCTATTGAACGCGTCTTTGCGCAAGATAACGTTCGTTCGGTTATGAGTACAGCGCAAGTTGCGGGGTTGGCGATGTTGAGTGCTGCACAGCGTTCTATTCCAGTAGCGTTGTATAGTCCTCCTGAGGTGAAAGCTGCAGTGACTGGTAATGGTCGTGCTGAAAAACAGCAAGTGCAATTAATGGTGCAGCGAATTCTGAGACTAGAGAAAATGCCACGTCCAAAAGACGCGGCCGATGCGTTAGCAATTGCAATTTGCCATGCTTGGAAGGGCACTGGCCTTGGGGCCGGAACTAATTCTCGAGCGCAGCACGGTGGAGCGGGGATGCTGCCGGAAACAGATACGCCAGGCTTGACCTTAGCTCAACAATTGTGGGCAGAAGCTCAGCGTCGTGAATCTCGCCATGGAGTAGTGGCAAGAAACGCCAATGAAATAAATCAGTTTGGGGAATGACCTAAATTTCGCTAAGCTTAATTTGAACATTTGTTCGAAAGGTGAATGGTGTGATTTCAACATTGCGAGGAACGGTCCAAGAGGTTACGGCAAATCAAGTTGTAGTGGATTTGCATGGGATTGGTTTTAGTGTGTTTGCGACTACGCGCGCATTGTCTGGCTGTCGTCTCGATTCTGAGGTCCTCCTTTATACCCGGTTAATAGTGAAAGAAGATTCCTTCACTCTTTTTGGTTTTGCGGATGCTGATGAGCGTTCTTGTTTTGATGTGTTGATTGGTGTTTCTGGTATTGGGGCGAAATTAGGATTAGCTGTTTTGAACTTGCTATCGCCAGATGAACTTCGACAAGCGATTGCTTTAAAGAATGAAGCTGCCCTCACGAAAATTTCTGGAATTGGGCCGAAAGCAGCAAAAAGAATGATTTTAGAAATTGGTGACAAACTTGGGCCAATACAGGGTACTGTAAGGGTTTCAGGAGAGATTGGTGCTCCAGTTATGGCTACTGCAGTTGATGAAACAGCAGTTAGCGGTTTAACTAATCTTGGCTGGAAAGAAAGTGATGCGCGTCATGCCGTTGGAGCGGTTCTTGCTGAAAATCCAAACTATGACACTGCGGAACTGTTGCGAGCGGCGTTAGCTTTCTTGGGATCAAGGCGGTAATTCGGAATGAATGAGTGGGGAATAACGAGCGCAGACGCAAACGATACCGAGCGAATGCAAGAGGCGGCTTTAAGGCCGAAACAGCTTGGCGAATTTGTTGGGCAAGAAATTGTGCGGAATCAACTTTCTTTAGTTCTGGAAGCTTCGCTTGCACGTGGAAAATCACCTGATCACGTACTGCTTTCCGGACCTCCGGGGCTAGGGAAGACGACGTTGGCAATGATTATCGCCGCTGAGGTGAAGGGATCACTTCGATTAACTTCAGGGCCGGCGATTCAACATTCAGGTGATCTTGCTTCAGTGCTCTCATCGCTACAACAAGGTGATGTTTTATTTATTGACGAGATTCATCGTTTAGCCCGGACGGCAGAAGAAATGCTGTATCTGGCAATGGAAGATTTTCGCGTAGACGTGATGGTTGGAAAAGGGCCAGGAGCAACTTCGATTCCACTTCCCCTTCCACCTTTTACTGTAGTTGGTGCTACTACTCGTGCTGGACTTTTGCCAGCTCCGCTGCGGGATCGATTTGGTTTTACCGCACATTTAGATTATTACAATCACGATGAATTGGCGTTGATTATCGAACGTAATGCGAGAAAATTAAATGTGGAAATCACTTCTGATGCAGCAATAGAACTTGCTTCACGCTCACGCGGAACGCCACGAATCGCCAATCGCCTCTTGCGTCGAGCTCAAGATTGGGCACAAGTGCGTGGCACCGGAAAACTAGATTTGACTGCTGCTCGCTCGGCTTTGGATGTGTTCGAAGTGGATGAATCGGGTCTTGACCGGTTGGATCGAAGCGTATTAGAGGCGATTTGTCGGCGTTTTAATGGTGGGCCAGTAGGTTTAACCACTCTTGCAGTATCTGTGGGCGAGGAGCCAGAAACTGTAGAAACTGTTGCCGAGCCTTATCTGGTTCGTGAAGGCTTTTTAGTCCGAACTCCCCGTGGGCGAATGGCAACGGCTTTAGCTTGGCAACATCTTGGGTTAACTGCACCGGATTCTTCGGATTTACTGTTTAATTAATACAGGATTGACTTTAAGTTCAAAGTCAGAAGCGGTAAAGT
>JAXFDG010000118.1:0-3803 GCA_034173665.1 Arcanobacterium sp. | reverse complement strand
TACTGCAGTAAACGCTGGTGTTGAATCCACCAGCTACACCTACGATCCAGCATTCCGCACCCACGTTTCCGGCATCCCAGGAAACTACGTACTCGAAGTACTCCAGTCCTCCGGGTCCTACCTTGCAGACTGGTCCCGTACAACATTCGTCGATCCAAAGTGCCCAGAGGGTGACGTCGTCGCAGATAACCTGGCAGCAGCTGAAATTGCACCTGGCTGCGAAGGACTCGTAACCCTCCCATACTGGAACGCAGTACAATCCCCATACTGGGACGCAACTGCACGCGGTGCAATCATCGGCTGGCGTGGCGTACACGGACGCTCCCACCTCTACCGTTCAGTGATGGAGTCAATCTGTTTCGAGATGCGTCGTAATCTTGACTGCATTGAGAAGGCTTCTGGCGTGCCAATTACCGAACTCCGAATCATGGGTGGCGGTACCCGTTCCGAACTTTGGCGTCAGATGATGGCCGACGTCGTGGGCGTACCTCTGACTGTTTGTGTGGCAGATGAAGTTTCTGCTTTCGGTGCGGCAGTTCTCGCAATGGCTGGCGTGGAAGCGCATGCTTCTCGTGATGCTGAAGGTAATGCTGATGTTGCAACTTCTGCAAAGGAAATGGCAACCTTCGGTGAAACAATCGAACCAAACTCTGAACATGCAGAGATTTATCGCAAGATTGGTGGAGTTCAGGCTCGCCTCTACCCAGCACTTCAAGAGCTCTTCACCGAGCTAGATTCAATCGTTCGCAAGGGCGAGTAAGTGTCAAAGAGTGGGGTTACGAGTAGAATCGAGCCCCACTCTTGATGAAAACCAGAGAAAGGAACCAATATGGCAATCGTGACTGTTCTTGGCGCAGGAGCGATGGGCTCAGCAATCTGCAAACCACTTAGTGATGCCGGCTGGGAGGTGCGCCTCTGGGGAACTTGGCTCGATGATCATCTTTTGGATGCAATTGAGGAAGGCAAAGCTCATCCGCGTACCGGCGCTTTTGTCCCAGAGTCGGTGAAACTTTACCGTAGCGATGCACTTGATGCGGCTTTAGCAGATGCAGAAGTTGTAATTATGTCTGTTGCGTCTGTTGGTGTAGAAGGTGTGGCTGAACTAGCACTTCCTGGTATTGCGAAGGCAAAAGCACTTTGGCTAACTTCGAAGGGTTTCCATCGTGACGAAACAGGCAAGATTCGGTTGCTTCCAGATGCATTGCGAATGTTCGCGCAAAAAGCTGGGGTGGAGCTTCCGCCAATCGTGGCAATCGCCGGCCCAGTAAAGGCGAATGAATGCGCGGAAGGGAAGCCTACGGCAACTATTTTCGGTTCACTAACCGATGGTGTGGCTCGCGATTATGCTTTACGGGCTTGTACTGAAGTTTATGCAGTTGCAGCTACTACTGACGAAGTCGGTGTCGAAGTATGCGCTCCAATGAAGAACGTGTATGCAATTGGTTTGGGTATCGCTGATGGTTTAGAAGAAGGAACTGGCATTCCACGCCATAACTTAAAGGCAGCGGCGTTTACGCAAGCAGTAGCTGAAATGTCACAGCTGGGTCAGGCTCTTGGAGCGGATCCAGTAACTGCTTTTGGTCTTCCGGGTGTTGGTGATCTTGAAGTAACAGCTCTGTCTGGACGTAACAAAGTTTATGGTTTGCGTATTGGGCGAGGAGAAAAACCAAGTGAAGCCCTTGCCGAAATGGAACGACTTGAACAAACTGTTGAAGGCGTCTCGGCTTTACCGTACGCATTGGAACTAGTTGCGCAAACAGATGGCCTGCAGATGGAGCAATTCCCGTTACTCGCTGCAATTTCTGAGATTCTAACTACTGATGGTGAAGTGAATCCAGAAGTACGTGTTGCGCAGGCAGTTTTGCCGCGAATCTAGACTTGGCATTGCTCTAAGTATGGAAATGGAATAGGGAGGAGGCTTGGCTTTCGTGAAATCGAGAGTTGAGCCTCCTTTCTCTATTTTTGGATTTTGAATCACTTCCAATTTTTTGTGGTGCTTTTGGTGCGTCCACAATGAAAATAAAACTGAAAGATTTCGCGAACTTAAACGCACGGCGTCAAGAAATGTATATTAGTGGGGATGGGAAAAAATACTGTGGCTGACCGTGAGCGCAGGCATCAAGCGCTTGTAGATTTTGTGTCTGAGCGTGGGACGACTACGCCAGAACAGCTTGCTGAAGTATTAAATGTTTCATTAATGACTATTTATCGTGATATTTCAGCACTTGAGCTGAGCGGATTAGTGCGTCGTGATCGAGGCGCAATTATGCTCGCTCCTTATACGCTTGCTGAAGCCTCCGCGTTAATGCGCGCGGGAACTCAGATTTCAGCCAAAAAGAGACTTGCGCAAGCAGTGATGAGATACCTTAGTTCAGGTATTTCTGTAGCTTTAGATGATTCAACAACGCTGATTCATCTTTTCCCGCATTTAGCTGAACTTGACCCGCTCACGGTGATTACTAATTCTCGGTTAATTTCTGAAGAGGTAATCAATAATTCTCGACTCGAGCTTTTACAACTTGGCGGGAGTTTCGTGCGATGGGCGGACGCATACTCGGGGCCGTCTGCGATTTCGATGATGAAAGGCCTTCGCCCAGATGTTTGCGTTATGTCTACTACCGCAATTAGTGAAGGGCAACTTGCACATCCTGACGCGGCAATGGCTGCGTTAAAAGCACAGATGTTGGAATCTTCGCGGAAGCGAATCTTGGTTGTTGATAAAACAAAATTTGCGAAGAGTGCCTTGTATCGATTCTTTCCGTTAGAGAAAATAGATGTTGTTATTACTGAAGCAGGCATTTCTAACACTCTGCGTGAAACTTTAACGGACTCTGTAGCCGAGGTTGTGCTTGTATAAAATGCGATATTAACCGTTTGGGCAGAGCAATGACTTTTCAAAAGTTGAACTATTAATGGAACTGAAATGGAAAAACTATTAGCAGCACTGGGCCTAGAGAAATTACCAAGTGCAGTTATGTGGGATATGGATGGAACGCTTCTTGATACATTTGATCCCTGGATCAAAAAGACTTCAGAAGTAGTAAAAGCCAATGGGGGAGACTGGACTGAAGCTGATGCAAAAGCGGTCTTTGGTTCAAGTATCGAAGTTTACTCACAGCATATGGTGCATTGTGTAGAGCGAGTTACTGGTGTGGCAGTTCCGGCAATGCCAATGTTTCGTGAAGTAGTGAATTTCGTAGAAGCTGAAGTTTATCCAAATCCAAAAGTCGCTGTTGGTGCTGCTGAAGTAAAAGCAGCTTTTCGGAAAGCTGGAGTTCCGCAAGCCTTGGTAACGGCAAGTCAAGAATCTTTGGCGAAACTTGCGCTCGCAGCCACAGGGATTGTTTTTGATGCGGTAGTTACTGGAACCGACGACGTGCCTGGTAAGCCAGCGCCAGACCCATATTTGCTTGGAGCGCAGCGCCTTGGAGTGGATATTACAAAAGCTCTCGTTTTTGAAGACTCACCGCTGGGGATACAAGCCGCAGTAACAGCAGGGGCAGTTGCTTTTAACGTGAGCGAAGTGCCTTTTAGCGAACTTGCTAAACTGCTTGGATAAGCTGAAAGGAAGCCTTCGATATTGCGTCAAGAAGTGTGGAAAACGGGGAGACGTGTAATGCGCCACCTATTATTTACACGGCTTGAAAATCCTAGGAAATCCATGCCATACTTATAAAGTTGCTCGGAATGGAACCGAGCGAAGAACTTGACCGAGGTAGCAAAAGCGCTTCGGGACAAATCTGGTTCATCGAAAATTGCATAGGGCTTGACGTTGTATCTCATTATCGCGACACGCCCGAGTG
>JAXFDG010000117.1:0-3109 GCA_034173665.1 Arcanobacterium sp. | reverse complement strand
CTCACACTCGTGCAAACTCATAAGATTTCTTCGTTCCCGATTGTGTTGGTCGGAACAGAATTCTGGAGTGGTCTTGTGGATTGGATAAAGACCACGATGATGAAACAAGGTTTGATTTCGCCTGGGGATGATGAACTCTTTGCAGTTGTGGATACTCCGGCTGAAGCAATCGCTGCGGTACAAAACGGAATTGCAAAACTAGTCCAGGAGTAACACGAGTTAGTACATGGATAGCACAGATTCAGATTTTCTCTGTAAAACAAATTAGCTGAGGTAAGAAAGGAATCAATCGGAGGTAACAATGGTTGCGATGAAGCCAAGAACTGGGGATGGGCCACTCGAAGCTGAGCGGACCCTGCACGGTTTCGTACTCCGTATTCCACTTGAGGGTGGAGGCCGGATGGTGCTTGACTACACCAAAGAAGAGCTGGCCGAACTCGCAAGAGTTCTTAATGAAGCTCTGGAGATTAAAACTGATAGTTAAGAGCTAATACGGGAAATTGATAGTTAGGAACTAAAGGCAGAATTTCCCAAATTAGTCTGTGTCTATTGAAAACGTCTGCTGTGCCCTGTACTAAAACGTGCCGGGTACAACAGACGTTTTGATTTTTAGCAGATTACTTTTTTACTGCGAAGATTACGCCATCGCCAATTGGAAGGAGAGAGGTAATTAATTCTTCTGAATTTAATAGTTCTGTTCCGACGTTGCGCCAAGCAACGGTAATTTCATCACGACGTGCTGGATCTGCAACGCGATCTTCGTATAAAGCATGAAGCACAACTAAGACTCCACCAGAACGAAGTAACCGGATTGCTTCCTGAGCATCGCCGGAAGCTTCTAGCGGGTCACCATCAATTAAAACTAAGTCGTATGAATTTGGTGCAAGTCGCGGCAGTAAATCAGCACTTTGACCGTTAATTAAGCGGTATCGTGCCGCGCGAATACCCGCACGGGTGAAGAGTTCTCGTGCGTATCCTTGAGCTTCGGCGTCAAGATCAATAGAGGTTAATGAAGCCTCCGGATTGACAAGCATCATCCGCAAGGAGCTAAGCCCGGTGCCAGTTCCAACTTCTGCAATATTTTTAATATGTGACTGTGCCGCAATGCTGGCAAGGAATTGACCTGTAGCAATTGAAGGGCAAGTAATTCCAAGTTCATTTGCGGCAATTCGCGCTGCGGCAGCAAAGGATTCTTCTGATGCTACTTGTTCTGCATATGCCCAGGAAGCAGCTTTATTCTGCGACATTTCATTCCTCACGATTTTGCGATTAAAGCAGACTCTCTGCAACGATTTTCGGTAGTTGAGTATTTTCGAGAAAAGAAACTACAGAAAATATTGCAGAGAGCCTTGAAGCTGTATCCAGTTTATCCCAGGAGACCCTGTGAATACGAACCTAAGGGTTAGTAAGTATCAGTTATTAAACTGGGGAAACTCCTAAAGACCGACCAGAGAGCCCGCGAGCTCGATGTGCCAGTTTTTGCGCAACTTCACGAATCGCGGTTTGTGCTGGAGAATCTCCATCTTGCACAGCAATTGGATTACCAGCATCTCCACCTTCACGTAGAGGTTGCTCAAGTGGAATCTGCGCCAATAGTGGAACTTCATATCCTAATAGTTCGGAGAGTTGAGCAGAGAGAGTTTGCCCTCCTCCTGAACCAAATAGTTCCATCTTTGAACCATCTGGAAGTTGTAGGAAACTCATATTTTCAATTACTCCGACAACGCGCTGCTCAGTTTGTTTTGCCATCATTCCCGCACGCTCTGCAACTTCGGCAGCAGCAACCTGAGGAGTAGTAACGACAACAATTTCAGCTCCCGGAATTAACTGCGAAACAGAAATTGCAATATCACCGGTGCCTGGTGGCAAATCAATCAACAGAGCATCAAGATCGCCCCAGAAAACATCAGCAAAGAATTGTTCTAGTGCCCGGTGAAGCATTGGTCCACGCCAAACTACCGGGGTGTTTTCTTCCATAAACATTCCGATAGAGATAACTTTTACGTCATGAGCTACCGGTGGAATAATCATCTGATCCACTACTTGCGGAGGAGTGGTCACTCCCATCATTTGCGGAATTGAGAAACCGTAAATATCTGCATCCACGATCCCAACTTTAAGACCTTGCTTTGCCAATGCCGTAGCAAGATTCACGGTCATTGAAGATTTACCAACTCCGCCTTTACCAGAGGAAATTGCGTAAACTCGAGTTAAGTTTCCTGGTTGAGCAAAAGGAATTACGCGCTCTGGCTGACCGCCGCGCAGAGTCTTCTTCAACTCGGCACGTTGCTCGTCATTCATCACGCCCATGGAAACTTGAACTTCATTTACACCTTCAAGCGCTCCAACGGCAGCTTTCACGTCAACAGTAATTGTTTCTCGTAGTGGGCAACCAGCTGTGGTGAGGTCAATTCCAACCTGCACTACGCCGTCGGCGCGAACTTCAACAGCGCGCACCATTCCTAGCTCAGTAATCGGGCGGCGGATTTCTGGATCATTGACCGTAGCAAGCGCGGCTTTTACATCATCAATACTTGGTAAACTCATAAAATTTAGTTTACCGACGGCGAGGCGTAAGAGTCACCTTCGCCTTTCCAGTTGCACCTAGTTGCGTTCAGCTTCTAATTCTTCGATACGTTTCTCAAGTTCAGCGATTCGGGCTAATGCTACATCTAAGTCTGAGTTTTCTGTTGTTTCACGACTAAGTTCAATAATGTCGCGCAGTTCTGAACGAATAAAGTCACGAGTGGCAACCTCATTAATCGCAAGGCGCAGGCCAGCGATTTCGCGAGTGAGATACTCAGTATCTGCGAGGTTTTGTGCAGCGACTTGCCGATCTTGTTGTGCGTTTACGCGGTCACGATCGTCTTGACGATTCTGTGCAAGCAAAATTAGCGGAGCGGAGTACGACGCCTGAAGTGAAAGCATTAATGTTAATGCGGTAAATCCAAGTTCCATTGAGTCGAACTGGAGATGTGCGGGGGCCCAAGTGTTCCAAGCAATCCAAGCGATTACAAAAACCGTAAGGTAAATCAGAAATTGTGGAGTACCAGTGAACCGAGCAATTCGCTCGGCCATAACGCCGGTAACTTCGGAATCCCAACGAGCT
>JAXFDG010000116.1:0-7386 GCA_034173665.1 Arcanobacterium sp. | reverse complement strand
ACTTTTGAAAACCTCGCAAAATTAGAGGCACATATCTTTACTAATCACTCTGAAATCGTGCTTCAAGCAATCAAAACCATGCTGAATGAATTAGCCGATTTTGGAAACGAAAATTTCGGAAGAGGCGGCTGGGGAGTTCGGATAAAAGAACAAAAAGATTTTTCAAAAAAGAAAATTTCATCCCTTTTTAAAACAGGAGATATCCCTAATCCAGAAATCCCCTACCTCCTTAGCCTGGAGATAATTTCTGGTGGGCAAGATGTGGCAGATGCAATTATCGACGCCGCAGAAGAAATTTTTAATACCCTTTCAAACATCTCTGAAACCGAAATCTACTGGGAGCAGATTCCAAGATAATAATTCCCAGAATCTGCTCCCAGCAGTTCTTAAAGATCATCTCAAATTAGTTTTCAAGATAAGCTCGTGAAAACTGAGATTTCAGCTATTTAAACAAGCCAAGTATCACTGCTTCAAACGAAGATAAATTAATCCGCCACCCGCTCCGATTAACAGCAGCAAACTTAAAATTCCAATGACTGCATTCGCTCCGGTTAATGGAAGTGTCGGAATCTTCGGAGCAGGATTTTCTTGGAAACGTACTGTTTGAGATTTTTCTTTTAAATCATGATGTTCAGTAATCACTTCACCCCTTTGAAGAACCCTCTCAAAAACCACCACTTCTTCTCCAGCTAAATCTCGTGCATCAAATTCCACTTCGATTCGAGCACAATCAGCGCTATGTTTCGGCTGGAAAATTGAATTTACCGGCGATGTAAGTACGGTTTCTCCATTAGAAGTACGCACGACGTCAGTCTCAATTAAATATTCAACACCTGGAACCAGCTGCTTATTCGCATCACAAACAATATCTATAATCTTTGCGTTTGCATCAGCCTGCAAAAATTTATCGTTATCTTCAGCATCTGTCGCTACAGTTCGTAAACTAACAGGCAAACCAATAGAAACAGTTTGATTTAAGTCATTAATATCTGAATGCTTAACAACAAGATTATTGTTTAACCAAAGCTCCTGAAAAGAAACTAGGTCTTGCCCTGAAACAGCGCTTAAATCAACTGAAAATTCAACTTCTGTACAGCCATGAGAAGACTTTGGAACAAAAACTTTTCTCTGTTCTACCACTGAAGAAGTGGGGCTTGTTTTTGCAACCAACTGTCCTCGCAGTTCATATTCTGCACCTGAGCGTAAGCCGAAATAACAAACCTCATCAATTACTTTTTGTTTTCCTAATCCTGATTTAGTTTTTGTCCCATCAATAAATCGCAAAGAGGTTTGTAAACTGGGTTCGTCTGTAACAATAAAATGTTCATACTTATCGCTAAATTCAGAGCGATAGGGCTTGACTCGACTATCTCCGGAAAAACTCGTTTGAAACACATATGTACCTGGAATTAGTTTTCCTTCCACGTCAGCGATAGCTTTAAAATCTAGAGCACCAACATTAGGGTGGTACCCGTTTTTGGCAGGAACTTGGAAAGTCTCACCAATCTTCTGAGCAAAGTTTATATTTTCTTCAGCGGGAGTGATTCCCTCCGGGAAAAACCAAAGTTCCTGATCAAGGTAGAGAGCATCTTCGATAAATCTCGAATCACCTTTAAACTCCCCATGATTAATAGGGAACCCAGAAATAAATACATCATCTACTAGATATGTCCCGCTCTTAGTTTCTCGAACCGAAAGACTCGTATCTATTTCTAATTGACGTCTGTGGCTCGTGGTTTCTTCTGGAATTCCATAATCATCTTGCCAGTCACCATGAAGATAGCGTTGATTTTCACCTTGTTCTTGTTTCTTCATTGACCACACAACGGTAATAAAGCCCGGAGGTAAATCCGTGAACGTAGCTTTTATTTGGCTTGGTCCATTAGCTCGAACAACCACTTCACCAACTTGTTGTGCAGTATCTGGAATTTCAGATAAACGCATTGGTGGAAGATCACCGGCAACATATGCACGCGCAATAAAATCTACTGGAACATAACCCTTCTCTGTTTCAAACCAAGTACCTGAACCATAATCCGGATCTGCTTGCACCGATAGAATGTCAGTTAAACTTCCGTCGTCAGAAATTTTTGTAGCTTCCGAGATGCCAATTGGTTGAAAATCATAAATAACATTCCACCTCAAAGATGAATCTTGAGTCTCAAAAATACTTTTATTTTTTCGATACAGTAGTGTATTTTGAGCTTTTCCTTCGGCATCAAAAATTTCAAATGACTTCTTTTCAGTCTGTAACTCCAAGTTTGCAGTGACCGCACCATTTCCAGTCGCTTCCCAATCTAGAGAAACCGGAATATCTTTTGAATACCCGGACCAATTTGCAGTTTTTGTTGCCGTGAAAACTGCTGGTCCGATTAGAGTAATTTTAATTTTCTTACCAGCTAAGTACTCTCCAGCTTCATTCGTGATGCCGAGATTACTAATCGTCCCTTTCCGTTTACCCTGGCCTGTAACTTGCCCTTTTTGATACCCTACAGCAGCCGATTTCCGTGCTTCTAAAACATAATTCGTAGCTAAGGAATCAACTTGTGGAAGCTCCCGAGAAACAAATGAAATAAGCCAATCTACTAATTCCTGCGGGTTATCAGTTGGCAGGGCATAATCTTGCTTTCGCACAGGCTGCTCAAAATTTGCATGAACTAAATATGCTAGTGCAGCTTGTACATCACGGTCACGAGATTCTTGATATTTCCCTAATAGATATGCCATCTGTGCAGTAGTAAGTCGAAGCCGCTGCGGAGCTGTAACCGTTGGAGCAGTAAGGGTTGCAATCGTTAACGAAGTATCTGGCTCCGGGGGACGTGCCGATAAATTTGTACAATAAACCGGCAACCCACCGGTTCTTGCTTCTAATTTTCGAACAACTGTAATTCCAGTTAAAACCGTGTTGTTATAAACAAAAGCATAACCATTATCCACTGGAACAATTACAATTCCTTGTGTTGGTAAATTTGATTTTCCGAAAATCTTGGTATCTGAAATTGTGTTAATTGCTAAAGCTCTATTGCTCGTGGGAGAAATAATAAAAACGGATGACGCAAAAAGAATTGCGATAAAACACGTCAATAAACTTCGCCAGTTACATTTCCAACCTTCTCTCGGAAGAAAGATTTTTCTAACTAAACCCTTATTCACTGCCACTCCTTCTAAGGTCTTGTTAAGCAAGGTTCAAAACGCGCGCTGCGTTAAAATCAAGATAATTTTGTGTCTAAACACGACCCGCTCCCGAAAATAATGTGTGGAAAGCAAAGGAAAAAATCTCAAAAGTGGATAACTAAAACAACCAAACTTTGTGCGCTCTACCACTCAATAAAACTTGACTCGAGCCCTACTAATAGATGTATGATTAAGGACGTTCCTTACGGACATGCGCCGATAGCTCAATGGATAGAGCACTTGACTACGGATCAAGAGGTTGGGGGTTCGAGTCCCTTTCGGCGCGCTTCGGCTCGATGGTTGACTTTATGCCCTGTCGAGCCGAATTTTTATTTCTTTATTTTTCTGGTTTTCTCTCTATTTTTTATCTGGTTTTCTCTCTCACAATCCTTTGTCCACACGCGCGTTATTTGGAATTACTCCATAGAATTAAGGACGTACTCACAGGCCCGACGCGCTCACAGGCCCAAATAGAAAGTAGATTATGTCAAAGCACCGTGTTGTGATTATCGGTTCCGGATTCGCAGGTTTGGCGGCTGCTCGCCACCTCCGAAAAGCAGATGTAGAAATCACTTTGCTTGCTCGTACCAGCCACCACCTTTTCCAACCGTTGCTTTACCAAGTTGCCACCGGAATTCTTTCTGAAGGTGAAATCGCTCCAAGCACCCGCGAAATCTTAAAAGACCAAAAGAATGTAACCGTAAAGTTAGCGCTCGTAGAAGATATTGACACCGAAGCAAAGGTTGTTCGTTGGCGTAACCATAACCGCCCACAAGAAACTCCTTACGACACCTTAATCGTGGCAGCAGGAGCTGGACAATCATATTTCGGCAACGATCAGTTCGCAGTTTTTGCCCCAGGCATGAAAACTATCGACGACGCCCTCGAACTTCGCGCCCGCATCTTTGGCGCATTTGAACTTGCCGAAATTGAAACAGATCCAGAAAAAATCGCACAATTACTTACTTTTACCGTTATTGGCGCTGGCCCAACCGGTGTAGAAATGGCCGGCCAGATTCGCGAACTCGCATCAAAAACTCTCCGCAAAGAATTCCGTAATATCGACACCAGCTCTGCTCGCGTAATCTTGATTGACGGCGCCCCAGCACCACTGCCAGTGTTCGGCGAAAACCTTTCTGACATAACCCGAAACTCTCTCGAAAGTATCGGCGTAGAACTACGCATGAACGCTTTCGTTACCGACCTCGACGCAAATTCCGTAACTCTTAGCTACAAAGACGGAAGCACCGAAATAATTGAATCAAACTGTAAAGTTTGGGCAGCTGGAGTACAAGCCTCACCATTGGCGAAAGTTCTCGCTGAACGCACCGGTGTAGAACTTGACCGCTCCGGACGCGTCGTCGTCTCTGAAGATTTAACCATCCCTGGGCATCCAGAAATTTATGTACTCGGAGACATGATGAGCGTTCCAGGAGTTCCAGGCGTGGCTCAAGGCGCAATCCAATCAGCTAAATTTGCCGCCACCCAAATTAAAGCAAAGACCTCCGGTCACACACCGAAAAATACCAAGTTTGAATACAACGATAAAGGCTCTATGGCCACAATTTCCCGCTTCAAAGCCGTTGTAAAGATGGGCAAAATTCGCCTCACTGGATTCCCGGCCTGGGTTGCTTGGTGCTTCCTACACCTACTTTATATTGTCGGCTTTAAATCTCAGGTGGGAACCCTACTCCACTGGTTCGTATCCTTTATTTCCAACGCCCGCTCACAGCGCACCACCACTAATCAACAGTTAGTTGGCCGGCTTGCGCTAGAGACTCTTGGCGCAGGATCCTCCGGAAAACTTGTTGCCGGAGCTGATGTTACCGAAATTATCGACGACATCGCCCCGACTTCAGAAGAAGTCATCGCATCCGAGTCCGAATAATCGCACCTTCTGGAAGCCAAACCTCACCCGGCAAAGAGAACTCTTTTGCCGGGTGATTTATCTCAGCCATGGCATGACCCTTTTCGTCAGCAAGACCAGTCTCTGGAACGATATATTTCACCGGCTCATGATTTGGGAATAAAAACTCAAGCTCCATCCCCGGAGTAATTTTATTCTTTGCCATGAGATAAATTCGCTGCTGTTGCGGATCAAAACGCTTTACTGTTCCGACCCAACGCCAGTCATTAATATAAGCGCCAGAAATAATATTTTCTCCCGCCGGATTCTCCGGATAATAAAATCCTGTGGAGTATTCACGATGGGTTACCTTATATGGTTCTTCTAAAAGCCAGTGCGGATATGAAACTTCTGGCACGACGTCGGACATCAACTCCCCGGCGGCATCTACCCGATGCGTAAAAGGTTTCAACTCATTACCTTGAGCATCTTCAAATCCGCGCTGCTGCATATATTCATTTACGGCGAACTTGTACGCATTAGCCATTGCAGCAACATAGTAGGAACTCTTTGCTCGTCCTTCAATCTTTAAGCTAGTAATTCCAGCATCTAAAATTTCCGCCACATGCGGCAAGAGGTTCATATCATGCGAATTGAAAAGGAACGTACCGCCGTCGGTAATTTCCACAGGAATGAATTCATTTGGTCGCTTCTCTTCCACCACATGGTATTTCCAACGGCAAGACTGCGCACAATCACCATGGTTCGCATCGCGTCCAGTAACATGCTGAGAAATTAGACACCGACCAGAGAATGCCATACACATCGAGCCGTGCACAAAAGCTTCGATTTCCAAATCAGCGGGAACATTTGCGCGAATATGGCGAATCGCGGCAAGATCTAATTCTCGAGCAAGGACTACACGACTTGCACCGAGACTCGCGAATGCATTCGCCGCCTGATAATTCGTAATACCGGCCTGCGTTGAAATATGTATCTCCGTATTGGGTGCAACTTCCCGGGCTGCCATCAACACACCAATATCGGAAACAATTAATGCGTCTACCCCGATTTCACCGAGTGCTCCCATGTAGGCATTCATCTCTTGCACTTCGGTGCTTTTTGGCAAGATATTGCAAGTAACGAAAACTCGCGCGCCGCGTCCATGCGCAAAATCTACAGCTTGCGCAAAATCTTCAAGGCTAAAGTTTTTCGGCGCGCTACGCATTCCAAATTCTTTTCCACCACAGTAGACGGCGTCTGCCCCGAATTTGATTGCAGTCTTTAAGGTGTCGAGATTTCCAGCAGGAGCAAGGACTTCTGGTTTTTGGCGAACTTTTGGATGTTGATAAGCGTGCATAAAATCTTCTTTTCCAGAATTTAAATCTTTACTATCAAAACTCTCAGCTGAAGCAATACTGCTCGATTGATTTTTTAACAACTTTTCTGAATTCTGCTGTGAATTCATAAGGCTCCTCTTACCTCATCTGAAAACTCTTCAATATAGTATCCTCTCCTTTTAAAATAAGTTCAAAGATATGGCTTGAGCTGGGAAAACATTCTACTCAAAACGAGAAAATAAAATTTGAAGCGGAAATCACTTTTATTTCCGAAAGTGAGTCATTACCTAATGAAAAATCACAGATCAGGAGAATAATTTTAAAAATTCCCCTGAAAAAAATTGCTGTCAAATTGCATAGTTTTTCAACTAGGGTAGGCTAAGCTTACCAAGGGATTTATTAATAAATAATTCCCCTTATTTCCAGGAGTAATCGTGACGCATAACGTTGTTGCAAAAAGCAAGAATACGCCGCGTCGCGCGGCCACTTTACAGCGACTTTTCGAAGCAGCAAGAGAAGTCTTCGTAGAACGCGGACTAAATGGAGCTTCAGTCGAGGATATCTGCTCTCGTGCGGGTTTCACTCGGGGTGCCTTCTACTCAAACTTCAAATCAAAAGATGAACTTTTCATCGCTCTTGTGAAACACGAAAACGAGCGAACAATTGATAGCTACAAAACGCTGATTGAAACTTATAAAAACGCTGAAGAATCAACTCATCTAGAAACATTTGAAGATATCCACGCCCTCGCTGCACAGGTTCTATTGCCATACCGAACCCGCCTCAGCACAATGGTCTTAGAACTAGAATTCCAACTTCTAGCAGTCCGCACAAGCAAATACTATGAAAAAGTTAAAGAGATTTACGATGTGCTCCTAGAAAGTATTTCCACACTCACCACCGAGTTATTAAAGGCAGTCGGACGACGTTTCACCGTATCACCGCTAGTGGCAAGCGCAGCCTTTGTTTCTGCATATCAAAGATCAGTACTTTCTTCCTTAACCATCATCAATAATCAAAATGAAA
>JAXFDG010000115.1:0-8809 GCA_034173665.1 Arcanobacterium sp. | reverse complement strand
TTAGCCCGGGTATTTATATTTTACTATTTATACCGCTGTACGGGGTTTATTCACAAATATCTGAACCCCCCACTTCCTGCTATTTGTTTTTCAGTTTGTGTCGCAACAGCGGTTAATTACCCAATTGGATAATTAACTATTGCTAATTAGTTAACTGTGAACAATTAGTTAACTGTGAACGGGTTTGAATATCCAACGTATTCGGAAATTCGTCCATTCCAGCCGTTCTTCCAGTTTCCAAGTTGGACTAGGCGATAAGTTCCCGGAGCAGTATTTTCACGAATTCGCCATTCGACTGTGGTCCGTGAGTATGCGGCTCCTTCACGCTTCCACTGATAGGTGGTATCCCAATCATAATCGCTGAGATAATCAACCCATTGTCCATTTTCGAGTCGCTGCACTTTTAAGAATGTTCCCATTGTTCGGAAATCATTCTTTGGATGTGCGCCACGGAATTCAGCGCGGGCAGTCTCACCACGAGCATAACTTGGATTTGGCTGTGTAAGCACTTGTCCAAATTGCTGACGCAATGGCTTATCGTCAAATACTACGCCAGGACGCTGCAGGAAGGTCTTCGTATTTGGTAATTGTGGAAGAGCTTCATCCTGTACGTCATAACCACCAACGATCGCCTGCCCGAGGCGGTCGAATTCTTGTTCAAAAGCAGCCAGTTGATAAGGGCCAAATTCAGTGGAAGCACCTTCATAATGCTGCATTGCGTATTCTTCGCGGGTGGTGATATATCCAGCGTAAGCATTAGACATTCCAGCCCATACTACGGTGTCTACGCCGGCGGCTTCCATCGAATCAGCAACAGTCTTTTTTAAATGGCGGCTAGCCATCGTAGTTGCTTCAATTGGACCTGCAGCAATAGCTACATTACCAATTTGGATCATCTGGAATGGGAGTACAGTTGGAGTCCAACCAAGTTTTCCGTCCGGAATTAAAATTGGCTTTTCTGCTTGGCATGGATCGTTATCGCCCATTGCAATTACGCGACCTGCCATACGAACTAAAGCGCCGAGGACTGATTGATCAATCTTGTTATTAGCATCGGTAATGGAGAAGTTACCGCGAGTCATACCTTCATATACCCCAGGGACATTTGAGGGGCCATTTTCACCACCGGGAGCGAAGGAGTAGCCACGAGCCGATACACAAAGTTTTTGTTCACCCGCTCCGTCTGTGTATTTTGCCGAGACTTTATATCCAGGCATTTTCACATAACGAGCACGACTATCAATTGGTCCGCTAATTTTTGTTCCGCGTTGATCGAAGAGTTGCTTAGCTACGGTAAATTGCTGGTTTCCATGAATCTCAGCATTCTTGTAATCATCAGGGAGACCACGATAATCCGGTGCAGATTTCGCGTTACCTTGAGTAGCTACCACATCTCCGGTTGCGCTATTTGAAAAAGCGGCGACAAACGTACTTGGATCTGCAGGATTAGTGTTCATTGCACGTTCGAATGCGTATTGTGCATAACCTTTGTTGTCCCCAGATACTTTAGTCCAGTCAATTGAGAATGAGGTGGGATGGGTGGAGAACCAGTTGTAGATTCCTAGAGGCTTGCCATCTTGTGTATAGAACGCTAGCTGCGTCATTCCGGTATCGACGGCGTGACGATAATTTTTGGCATCAGGATTAGCTTCGTATGCGGGCAAAGAACGATTCCGAGTAGCTCCGACCAGTTCTCCTTGTTGGAGTTCAATGGTTCCTGGTTGGAGATTATTATGTGCTCGTGAAATTGATTCAACAATTCCGTTAATCATTACGTCGACAATGCGCTGATCGTAGTTGTAGTTTGCGCCGTCGTTACTCGCAATTCGATAGAGCATTTCGACAGCCATTCCACCATTTCCAACATGAGTGTGAGTGGCGGAAAGCATTACATTTTGACTGTTGTAGAGTGCTCCGTATTTTGCTTGTAGTCGATCAAGCACACCGAGGCGAATATTTGGGAAAATTGCGCCAGTATCAATTGATACTAAAACTGCGCGTTTACCAGTGTTTTTATCTACTGTGATAAAAGCTCTGGAATAGAGTCGAGTGTGTAGTCCATCCATTTCTTGACCGGAGGCGTAACCAAAAGATCCAGTTTCGGCTACTGCTCCTGTTACATCGTACATACCGGCGCCTACGAGATAGTCTGTATTTTCTGGTGCGGCGGTAGCTGGGGCGGTAAATAACGCAGTGCTGATTAGGGCAACTCCGGCGAGAGTAGCCCACATTCGGCGAAGTGGAGAAACTTTTGCCATTTTAGCTCCTCATTGAGTGACTGTAGGGAGAGGAGAATTTATTTCTTAGTAGTGCTGTGATGCAGAAATAAAAACTCTAGATACTAAACTAATGCCTGATTCGTAAAAAGTTTATGCAATACGTATTAAATACAGAGATTCTGTATTTAATACGAGGGTTTTGGGATAAAGATTTTGGTAAAAATGGTGGCGGATGGAATCCCATCCGCCACCAGTGTAACTAAAATATGTTACTTCTGATTTTCAGCAGCCCACTTCTGGGAGCCTTCCCAAGTCTTCACCCATGCTTCTGCAGAATTCATGAGTTCCTTCTTGATCTGTGGGGCATCAGGACCAGCAACATAGAGGAAATCAGCTAACCAGTCTGCGACTAGACCGTAAGTGGACATTCCGTCATTGTTAATGTCCCAAGCCTTTTGACCCCAAACTTCATTACTCATCACTGCACCTGATGGGGCTGTGAATGGGTACTTCAACGGGTTGGTTGCCGCATCCTTACGTGGAGCTGGGAGTGCGCCCATACCGGTGATATCTGGACCAATGCCATAGTGGTCTAGCGATGGGGTGACGGCGTGATCATCCTTCCAACGCTGTACCATTTCATCGGTTGAGAAGAGGTAACTTCCGTAGAAGCCGCCGGCCGATACAACATCTTCATAGAAGAGTGGATCAGACCAAGTATGGTTAGACATAATTCCTGGGTATCCAGCAGCCTTAGTGATGTTCAGGGTGTCCTTAATCGTCTTCACGCTCATATGATCAACGTTAATCATGAGACCACGATCCATCATTTGATTGACCGCGTAGGCTCCAAGGTCGCTTAGGCCAATTCGGTTACAAACTTGACCCGATGGGTAGATCGGTAGTTTCCCGGTGTAATCCTTGCCAAACCATTTCTTGTATAGTTCCAGAGCTTTATCGGCAGTAAGTTTCATTGGGATATCTGCTTCAGGTCCTTCACACTTTTCAACAGTGAAGAAATGTCCCTTTGAAATTACGTTACCGAAGGTCATGATGGTACCGGTATCTCCAGCGTCAAAACGAACTCCACCTAGTGCATTATCGAACTTATGAACTAAGAAGATATTTGATACGCCGTAGCTTTCCATTTCGTCGAGTCCGCGGTCAATATCTGCAGTGGTGCAGCCAGTAATTCCATCACAACCAAATGGCTCTGAAACTTCAAGGCCAAGTGTGATTGCCATCTTCCCCTTGGCGATTAAGTCACGCATTTCTTGTGGGGTTCGTGCAAGCTGCATAAATCCTTTTCCAGGACCGCCACTTTGTGCATCAATATGATCAATCATATTTGCTACTTGCTCATACTGTGCACGAACTTGATCCATTTCATTACAGGAGTCGCCCTTTGCTGGGAAGATTGAGCAAATTACGCGATTTCCTACGAGAATAATGTTCATGCCACGCACGCCGGCGTTGAATGCACGCTCAATACCGGTGTAGTAACCGGTCTGCGTGAGAAGAGTGTTGTACCGTGGACGGTTCTCGAAAGTTGGCCACATCTTGGTATCTTCATACATCTTTGTTCCGGAGAGCAGCATTTCAAAGAATGTTCCGGCACCAGTTTTATGAGTTTGGCAAGGTGCGAGGGCGTCGTCAATACCGCCCGGCGAGAATGGCTTTCCACAGAAAATCTTACCGCCGAAAGAGAAAGCGGAAAGGGTATGACCATGACCGTCCATGATGCCATTAATTGTGCCGTTAGCATTAATGGCTGGTTCTGTTGGCCCGGAAATTACTCCCGGATCTCCATGAGGGACTTCGAAACAACCTTGAGTCGGAACAAGCTTAAAGGTGGTGTTGTGATACCGAGAGGTGTTTCCGGTCGCCAGTTTATTCAGACGTGAACTCAATGGTTTTTTATTATGAGTGTTCACAATCTTGAAGTTGCCGTTACCAGCTGGTGTGATCGTCCAGTCAGCTTGTGGCCCATAGTATGAACCAGCCCAGACTTCATCAAAAATAGAAGCGTATAGTGGGCGACCTTTTTGATCTAAAAGACGGTATCGACCAGTATAAGTGGCTTCGAAGGCAATTGGTTCAGCGTTTGTTTCGTTGTTTGTGGTGAAGTATCCGACGATACCGCTAGCCACATAGCCGTCTCCTTTAATTTTGGTCGGAGACTGCACTTGCACTTTAAAACAGCCATCGTCAAGATCAACATATTCTGTTGCCTCAGAAATGGCTGTTGTTGCAGTTAGTGCCAATGGTACTGCCATGAAAATAGCAGCAAGTTTTCGAGATAGTTTCATTATTTCTCGTTTCTACTACATCGACGTTGATGAGTGATTTTCAAGATTGACTTCAGCTTTGAAGTAAAGCTTGAAAATTCATAGGACTAATAGTATCACAATCTTTGTCTGACAAGAGCAGTTGTACTTTATTTATTGTCGGAAAATGAATAAAATTAGAGCTAGGCGAGGTTATTTTTGGTTTATTAAAACCTGGAAAAGCTGTCACGAGATCAAGGAAGAACTCTTATGCATATTGGAATCTTTGCGAGCGAAGAAGAAGTTGCTGATGCAGCTGCAAATCATTTATTTAAGGTATTAGCTCAGGCTGAAAATAAGACTCTTGGGGTGGCGACTGGTTCAACGCCGTTACCGCTTTATGAGAGAATGCGGCAAGCTCATGCTCGTGGCGATTTTTCTTTGGTAGATTTCCATGCTTATGCTCTTGATGAATACGTAGGAATTGATGCTGATCATCCTGAACGTTATCGAAATGTGCTTCGAACGGAGTTGGTGGGTTCAGAAAACTCTGGATTGCTTGACGAAAATCTTCATACTCCAGATGGTAATGCCGCTGATGCAACTCTTGCAGCTGCAGCGTATGAGGAAGAGATTCAAGCTTCGGGTGGAGTTTCTTTACAAATTCTTGGGATCGGGGCTGATGGGCATATTGGGTTTAACGAGCCAGGCATTTCACTTTCCTCGCGGACTCATGTTGATGCTTTAACAAAACAAACCCGGGAAGATAATATGCGATTCTTCGATAACGATATTTCCCGGGTTCCGGCACAATGCATTACTCAAGGTCTAGCAACAATTATGGATGCACAGGAGATTCTTCTTATCGCCACGGGCTCCAACAAAGCTGCAGCGATTCGAGAATTAGTTGAGGGAAGTATTTCGGCCCATTGGCCAGCTACTATTTTGCAGATGCATCCACGGGTGACGGTACTTGTGGATGAAGCTGCTGCGAGTGAATTAAAGCTCCGTGATTTCTATCAGGAACGTTGGGAACTGCAATGATTCAATATTCTGGAAAAGTTCTTAACGGCCGGGGAGAGCTTATCGGTGGCGGTTTAGAATTAGATGATAGCGGTAAGCTAGTTGCAGTTCTTCCGGTAAACTCAAATGTTTCAGGCTGGATTCTGCCAGGTCTTATCGATATTCACTGCCATGGTGGCGGCGGTGCATCATTCCCAGATGATACTGATGATGAAGGTATTTCACGTGCGATTGCAGCTCATCGCGAACGGGGAACAACTGCTTTACTTGCGTCATTGGTATCTATGGCTGATCCAATTCCAGTAATCGAAGCTTTAGTTCCTTGGTGTGAACGTGGTGAACTGCTCGGAATTCATTTAGAAGGGCCGTATATTTCTGCTCATAAGTGTGGGGCGCAAAATCCAGCGGTGATTCGAAATCCTGATCTTACGGAATTGCGTTCGTGGTTAGAGGCAGGTAAGGGCTGGATTAAGACCATGACCATTGCTCCGGAGCTCCCTTTAGCTCAGGAAGCTGCGAATTTATTGCATGAATTTGGTGCAATTCCTTCGTGGGGTCATACTTCAGCGAATAGTGCTGAAACAGCTGCGAGACTGCGAGAAACCGCAGATAATGCAAAGAAAGTTGGTCTTACTTCAGCTCCGCAAACGGCAACGCATCTCTTTAATGCAATGCCACCATTGGCGCATCGTGAACCTGGTCCAATTCGTGAATTAATTCAAGCAGCACGTCGTAATGAATGCGTGGTGGAGTTGGTGGCTGACGGCGTGCATCTAGATCGAAATCTTGTTGGCGACGTTACTGAGTATCTTGGAATATCGGGTGCCGGTTTGGGAGTCGCCTATGTTACTGATGCGATGGCAGGAGCAGGTATGCCTGATGGAGAGTATGTTTTGGGCAGCCTCCCCGTAGAGATTGCTGACGGCGTGGCGAGGTTAGCGCAAGGTGGTGCAATTGCTGGTGGCACTGCACGCTTGCTGGATGAAGTTATTGGCAATGTTCAAGCCGGTGTTGTGAACTTGGCTCAGGCAGTACAAGCCTGTGTGGCTGGACCAGCACTTGCGATTGGAGCTTCTGAGGATTCAATTGGAGTAACTTTGACGTATCGCTTTGGTTCAAGACCCAATTTCCTAGTGTTAAATTCTGATCTTGAACTTGAGCTGGTTGTTCGTGAAGGGGAAGTGCTGCACTAGTTATCGTGTTGCGGTAGTTGTTGTTGCTATTTCTGAATTCATTTTGCATCTATATTTTGGTCGGATTTAATTGGATTTAGTTTCAATTAAATCCGACTTTTAAAATCTGATTACTAGAAGGTGTAGAGTAATTTCAGTTTCTATCTGATGAAATCGAGTGTAAGGATGACTTGTGGACGAAAAAGCAGTTTTGCCGCTGTCTAAGGAGCGGGTAATAGAAGCTTTAAAGAGTCTCGAGCTACGTTATTTTATAGATTCTGATGGAGATATTGGATTTTTTATTTCTGAAACTTGTATCTTTTTCAGTTTTGATGGGAAAGACAAAGAAATTCTGGGGATGCATGTAAATCCATTCCGTGATGTGCCAATGTCTGAATTACCACAATTGCAGAATTTTATTAATGCTTGGAATGGAAGATGTTATTGGCCGCGGGCTTTTACTTCGGTAAATGACGAAGGAATTTTACGAGTGCGTAGTGATGATGCTTTTGATTATGAAGCAGGGGTAAGTCATATTCAGCTTTGTGAACATATTCGTCGAGTTACTGCCACTGTAACTCAGCTATATCGAGAATTAGATGATGCACGTAGTAGAGGTTGGGAAGAATAATGGCGTTTTGGCGACGAAAAGATGAGAATGTTAATTCTGTAGATTCTGGAAATACTGGTTTTGAGTCTGCAAAAAACTTTGAACAACCTGTGGTGCCAGAATATCCAACACCGATTACAATGCAGCGGATTCAGCAGGTATTTGTAAATAATGATTGGGTGTATGACCTCATTGATGAAAATACAATTCAAACTGGATTCGACGGTTATTTATTCCGAGTAAAGCTAGATGTTGAATCTGAGTACGTGCATATTGCTGGATATAACAAAGAAGTATTATCGGATAAGCTTTTTGATATTGTTTCTGGACATATCCAAGAATGGCATCGGACAAAACTTTTTCCGAAAGCATATTTAATGAATGCTGATGAAGAAGAAGGAATGCAGCTAGTTACAGAACATTCTGGAAGTTATCGAACTACTGGTGCGACTGATGAACAATTAAAAGTTTTATTTAACTGTGCAATCCCAACAGCTTTGAGTTTTTTCCGAGAACTGCAGCAACAAATTACCCTTGAGCAAGAGTTTAACGAGGGAGACTTAGAAGAGTAGTTATCAACTCCGAGAGTTTTTGAAAGAGGGTTGGGATCTCCGATTTTGGAGGTCCCAACCCTCTTTCAAAAACTTTCTTAGATGCAGTTTCTTTTATTTGAAAATTACTGCTTACTAAGTTTGTTTTTAGTTATTGGTTATCTGAATTGTCTTTCCGTTTTGCCAAGGCAATTCCTGCCCCAGCAAGCACTGCTACCACTGCAATTATGGCAATTGTGGTAACTGCCGCACCAGTAGTTGCCAACCCTGGCTTTGCTGGAGTTGGTGGTGTTGCTGCTGGTGGGTTCAGTGGTGGAGCCGGAGGCTCTTCAGCTGGAGGAGCTGGTGGTGTTGGTGGTACCGGTGTTTCTGGGCATTCTGGAATGCTCAGATTGTTTGCAACGTAAACATTGGTTACAGAATTATTCTGTGACACTGAAGAAGTTTGGAGTTTTTCAGTGCGTGCTTCGAAATCTTCTGTCTTCAAACATTGAGTTGTAACAGTATTAGCAATGTTAGTAGCAGTCTTGTCGGTGCCAGCTAAACCAGCTAACTCAGGAAGTTGAGCTTCACCAATAGTGAAGGTTCCTGGAGTGTCAACGCTCCAATCGCCTGCAGCAGTAGTTTCTGGGGCAGTTTCAGTTACAGTAACTTCAGCTCGTGCTGGAAGTAAAGGAGAAATCCAAGTTTCATTAGCTGTTGCTGCCCAATCATGTGTTCCTGCAGGATATGTGTAGTCACGAGTACCAAGCCAGTTTTCGCCAGTCCATCCAGATGGATCTGGGTGTTCCATGGTAAGAGTTCCTGCTGGGTAAGTTAGAGTTCCACCAAATTCTTGAGCAGAATCTAATTCACCAAGAGTTGTGCCATTTTCTACGCGTTGTAGCTCTAAATTACCACCAACTAGCTTAGTAACTTGTGCCAGAGCAAATGGAGGAATAGTTACTTGACCTTGGTATGGACGCAT
>JAXFDG010000114.1:0-2256 GCA_034173665.1 Arcanobacterium sp. | reverse complement strand
GGCGAAACACTTGCGCTGATCAAGAATGCCTTAATCAATCCAGTAGAAGCTCGCGAAAAAGATTTAGCGCTCCTTGAACTTGCCCCTGCAGGTAAACCGCAAGAACTTGCGACCTTTGCAGATTTTCTTGAACTAGATTCTACTGGCTTGGAAGCACTCCGCATTGCGCGCGGTATGGCAATGTCCTTGGCAGATTTACAGTGTGTACAAGATTATTTCCGGAGCGAAAATCGCGTCCCAACCGAGGTTGAACTTGCAGCCTTGGATACTTACTGGTCTGACCATTGCCGGCATACCACCTTTGGCACGGAACTCACCGATATTGAAATTGACGTACCACGCTTCCAGAATCGTTTAGAAAATCTCCTTAAGCGCTGGCATGAGCTGCGAGAAGTAAATGGCCGTACCGAAAAGCCGCTAACGTTAATGGATCTTGGCACAATCATGGGCCGAGAACTCCGCCGCACCGGAGCTCTCAGCAATCAAGAAGTTTCTGAAGAAATCAATGCTTGCTCAGTGTATGTGGATGCAGAAACCGAAACTGGCACTGAGCCATGGCTCTTAATGTTTAAGAACGAAACCCATAATCACCCAACTGAGATTGAACCTTTCGGCGGGGCCAGTACCTGTTTAGGCGGCGCAATCCGTGATCCACTTTCCGGGCGTTCCTGGGTTTATCAAGCGCTACGTCTATCTGGCGCAGCCGATATCACAACTCCGCGAAGCCAGACCCGCGAAGGTAAACTTCCCCAAAGCGAAATCTCTACTCGCGCTACTGCCGGGTACTCCAGCTATGGCAATCAAATCGGACTTGCCACCACCCATGTGCGCGAATATATCCATCCCGGATACGAAGCAAAGCGGATGGAACTCGGCGCAGTTGTTGCTGCCGCCCCGGTAGAAAATGTACGCCGCGAAGAACCGCGCCCCGGAGACGTAATCGTAATCCTTGGTGGACGCACTGGCCGTGATGGCATCGGTGGCGCAACCGGTTCTTCAAAGAGCCATACCGAGGAATCTCTCGCTGTTTCTGGCGCAGAAGTCCAAAAAGGCAATCCGGTTAACGAACGAAAGATTCAGCGTTTGTTCCGGAAGCCAGAAGTAGCGAAACTGATTCGTCGCTGTAACGATTTTGGTGCTGGCGGAGTTTCAGTTGCCGTTGGCGAACTTGCTGATTCACTCGATATTCACCTAGACCGCGTCCCGTTAAAATATTCGGGCCTGAACCCGCTTGAGATTGCGATTTCTGAATCGCAGGAGCGCATGGCGGTAGTGCTAGACCCAGCCGATGTAGCAAATTTTATCGCAGCAGCCGAAGCAGAGAACATTGAAGCAATCGAGCTTGCAACCGTTACCGACACTGGTCGGCTGCGGATGTTCCATAACGGAAATCTTCTACTAGATCTTTCCCGCGAATTCTTGAACACGAATGGCGCCCGTCGTGAACAAAAAGTTCGCATGATTGAAACCAGAGGTTCAAACACACAAGAGGCAGACGGCGTCGGCAATTCTGTAACTACCTCTGCAGCTCTCAGCTCAGCAGCTACGGCCGACACTCCAGATCTTGCAGCAGCACGTGAACTTCTCCGCGACTTCGCTAGCAGCTCCCAAGAAGGTATGGTTGAACAGTTTGATGCAAGTATTGGACGTTCCACTGTGCTCATGCCTTATGGCGGAAAGTTCCAAAAGTCTGAGGAAGCCGTTTCAGCACAAACTCTGCCAACCACTTCCCCGACTCTCACCACCTCAGTCATGGCTGCCGGATTCTCCCCGGCGCTCGCAGATAATTCGCCATATCTTATGGGCGCATACTCCGTGGTAGAAGCTCTGGCACGCTTGGCTGCAGCTGGAGTAAATACTGCCGAGGCTTGGCTTACTGTGCAGGAATATTTCCCGCGCCAAGTAACACCTGAAGATTGGGGCACCACCCTCCAAGCATTACTTGGACTACTTGAAGCGCAAGATGAATTCCAAGTTGCCGCGATTGGCGGCAAGGATTCAATGTCTGGCTCTTACGGTGAAGACCTGCATGTTCCACCGACTCTCGTCACCTTCGGCGTCGGACTTTGCCAAGCAGAAGAAATTCGTAGTGCCACTCTTCCAGAACTGCCCGCCGACCTATATCTTTTGGCACATAATCCGCTTGCCGACGGCGTGGCAAACTACTCTCAACTTCGCGAAAATTTTGCTGCTATTCATGCCGCTAATCCGGAGCTACTTGCTGCAATACCAGTTGGCGCAGGTGGAATTATTGCG
>JAXFDG010000113.1:0-2180 GCA_034173665.1 Arcanobacterium sp. | reverse complement strand
TTGCCAGCGCTAGAGGGACTATTGGCGAATTTTTCGGGTATGAAAACAGTTTCGCTTGAGCTTGGTTCTGATCCTGATATTGAACTGTTAGCAGAATTTGGTGCGGCTGCGCGGAAAAATAATTTGCAGCTCTTTTTGCTTGTTGACGACGTGTCTTTAGTTTCGCGTTACACTGCAGAATTGGTGGCTGCTTCAAGTGCAGTGGTATTGCGGGTAAAAGAACAGGCTGTAGCGCGTAAAGCACGCTTTATTTTGCGGGAACAGGCGATGCAGCTAAAGAAAGAATTCCAGGTATATATTGCTTTTGGAGTGGTGATTTCGGCGACGCTGCAAGCAGCAGAAGAACGAGCCATGCTGATTTCTCAGTTAGGGGACAAGCCGCTTTTTTCGCATTTGCCTTACGCCGTCGGTACGGTTTACGACATTAGTGACGCAATTGAAAGCTGGATTGGGACTGGGGCAGCAGACGGTATTATTTTTGCGCCGGCATCTTTACCTTCAGATTTAGCTTCGGTTTTACGTGGGGTTCTCCCGCTAATTCAAGAACGTAATAAAATAGAGCGCCACCATAATCGGTGACGCTCTGCAGCGCTACTAATACTAGCGGGATATCAGAGATATCAGTATTAGAGAGGTATCGACTTCCTAATAAAATTAGTCTTTCTAATAAATTAGTTGTTTTCGATTTCCTTCATTACTTCTGCCATATCGAGCTCACTAGCCTGCTTAATTAAGTCTTTAAGTGCAGATTTGTCGAGAGCTCCAGGAGCGTTGTAAAGCATAACGTTATCGCGGAATACCATAACAGTTGGAATCGACATGATATTGAATTCACGAGCTAAATCTTGCTGTGCTTCGGTATCAATCTTGCCAAATTTAACTTCTGGATGTTCTTCAGAAGTTGCTTCAAATACTGGCCCAAACTGACGGCACGGACCGCACCAAGCTGCCCAAAAGTCAAGCACAGTGATTCCGTCTTTTACGGTCTCGGAAAAGTTTTCAGCGGTAATTTCGATAGTAGTCATGAGTATCTTTCTTTCAGTTATTTAACTATCATCATTCCTTACAACGTTTAAAATTGCATTATATTCCCGTATTGTTGAGCTGTGAACGAAATTACGACGTCAAAACGCATTGGCGTAATGGGCGGAACCTTTGATCCGATTCATCATGGGCATTTAGTTGCTGCTTCTGAGGTGCAAGCACGCTTTGGATTAGATGAAGTTATCTTTGTGCCAACTGGGCAACAGCCTTATAAGAAGAATCGAAAAGTAACGTTAGCGGAACATCGATATTTAATGACAGTAATCGCAACCGCAAATAATCCTCGCTTTAATGTTTCGCGAGTAGATATAGATCGTGAAGGAACGACTTATACAGTTGATACTTTACGAGATTTAGCTGAACTTTATCCAGACGCAGAGTGGGGCTTTATTACAGGTGCAGATGTGTTACCGCAAATTCTGGGCTGGAAAGATTCTGGGCAACTTTGGGATTTAGCGCATTTTATTGGAGTAAACCGTCCTGGGCATGAATTAGACACAACTGGATTGCCAGAAGGAACTTTTGATCTTTTGGAAGTTCCGGCGATGGCAATTTCTTCAACTGATATTCGCAATCGAGCCGGTGTTGGGAATCCGATTTGGTATTTAGTGCCCGACGGCGTAGTGCAATATATAAATAAGCATCAGTTATATCGAGCCTAAAAGAACAATGCCTGGGTTTGAATGACTGTGCTTGAGTTTAATTTCAAGAATTTCTGACTTCAAATTCGCTTATAATGTTGCGTTAATACTACGTATTTTGCAGTGAGATAAGTAATTTTCCCCTCACAGAAGTGCGTTTTATCGGACATTTTCCCTCGAAGGAGAGCATAAAGGCTATGATTTCGATAGAATTTTTTTAACTATTGATTTCGGGAAGGGATCCAGATGACCGAGACGCCACGCTTGTCTCGCAAGCAGCTGCGTGAATTAGGCCAGCTGACTACGCGTTCTGATGATACACCTAGTTTGACGGATACTGCAGAGCTACGGTTACGTCGTCCATCGCGAAAGGAAATGCGAGAAGCAGAGCGCGCAGAAAGAGAACAGAATCTCGAACTCGAGCGAATTGCACAGCAGGAAGCAGCGGAGAAAGCAGCTAAAGAAGCTGAAATCAATGCTGCGACTGTAGCGGAA
>JAXFDG010000112.1:0-2116 GCA_034173665.1 Arcanobacterium sp. | reverse complement strand
GGCGTAGCAGGAGTGAGGTCTGGTTTTTCCCAGCGCACTTCCATTGAAATTAACAAAATTGCAAGTATCGCTGCAGCGAAAAATCCCCAGAGTAAGAATTGGACTATTGGCCAGATGCGTTTAACTAATGTTAGTTTTTGCAACTGGTTCATCTTTTCCAGTTCCTCTCAATAAAATGTGCGAAATATTGCCTGGGGGAAAATAGTTGGAAACATTCATTATTCCCCGGGTAATCTTAATCTTATGGGAAACATCCAAGGTTTTAGTTCTCAGCAAATTGCTGAATTGATTACACCTGCTATCTCCGACGCCGGACTTTTTCTCGAGGAAGTTAGAATTGGGCGTCTGGGGAAGACGATTAATCTGCAGATTATAGTGGATTTAGTAGAAGGAACCGACGGCGTCGGCTCAGAACAGCTAGATACCGTAACCCGAGCAATTTCAGAGATTCTTGATGAAAAAGATCCAATTAAAGACCCATATCTATTAGAGGTCAGCTCGCCAGGTTTGGAACGAAAGTTGGTAACTAAGCGGCATTTTATGCGGGTTATCGGGCGAATCATTGAGTTGAAGCTAACGGATGGAGAAAAGTTTGAGGCTGAAGTTACCTCTGTTTCTGACGAAGCTGTAACTTTGATACCAATTACGCGTGTTCCGAAAAGTGCGAAAATTATTAAAGCAGCAGAGCGTGCGGTAAAATTCATGGATATTAAGCGTGCCCGGCAAGTGATTAGCTTTTCGGAAAGCGGCGCAGATGGAGGAGAGCAATAATGGATATTTCGTTAAGTGAACTCAAAGTAGTTGAGTCTGAGCTTGGTATTAACCACAATGTGCTTATTGCAACTATTGAAGACGCCCTCCTTCACGCCTATAACCGGGTTCCTGGAGCAATTAAAGGGGCGCGTGTAGAGCTTGATCGCTCAACCGGTAAGGTCTCAGTGTATGCACCAGAAGTGGATGAGAATAACCAAGTTATTGGCGAATTTGATGACACTCCTGGGGACTTTGGACGAATTGCTACTGCAACCGCGCGCTCAATTATTGCGCAGCGTTTACGTGATGCAGAGAATGCTCGAGTGCTCGGTTCTTTCCAAGGAAAACAAGGCCAGATTGTTTCGGGCGTAATTGAAGGAAATGCAAGTAATCCAGAGTCTCGTGATTTGTTTGTAGAACTTGGCGAAAATCGCGGTATTTTACGTTCTGAAGAACAGGTAGCTACCGAGCATTATCGTCACGGTGATTTAATCCGCGCACTGATTTTAGATATTTCAGTTGGGCCACGTGGGGCTTCGATTCGTTTGAGCCGTTCGCACCCAGATTTTGTGCGGCAACTTTTTGAAACAGAAGTTCCAGAAATTGCTGATGGAACAGTGGAAATTGTGGCTCTTGCCCGTGAAGCAGGGCATCGTTCAAAGGTGGCTGTATGGTCTTCGGATGAAAATGTTGCCGCTAAAGGTGCCACAATTGGGCATAATGCACAACGTGTACGTGCTGTTACGCAAGAACTGCATGGTGAGAAGATTGACGTCGTTGAATACGATGATGACCCGGCACTTTTTATTGCAGCTGCTCTTTCCCCAGCAAAGGTTGTGCGCGTTGAAATCTTAAATAAAGATTTGCGTCAAGCTCTCGCGGTTGTGCCAGATGATCAAGCTTCACTTGCGATTGGTAAAGAAGCGCAAAATGTGCGATTGGCAGCCAAACTTACCGGCTGGTCAATTGATATCCGGAAAGTTTCTGAAATTAAATCTGAGTCTGAAGAAACAGAAGAAGTTTCCGAATAATTTGCAGAAAAATTAACTCTTATTAAGAGTTGGTGAAAGAAGGTGCTCCAAGCGTGAGCGTCTTCACCAATGTGAGGAACACTGTAATTAGGCTAAGTTTGCCTAATTTCAGGTAGACTTGCAGTGCATTTGTTCCAACGCTATTTCAAAGAAAGCGGGTAGAAAGCCGATGGGCACCCGATGAGTACCCAGCGATGAGCTGCCAAGAAAAGTTGGTCTGACGCATCTTTATGCGCGGACCTGAGAAGGAGAATTGTGGCCAAGGTCCGCGTACATGAACTCGCCAAAGAGCTCGGTATTCCAAGTAAGCAACTTTTGGAAGTACTGAAAGA
>JAXFDG010000111.1:0-7258 GCA_034173665.1 Arcanobacterium sp. | reverse complement strand
AGTTGAGCTAATTTTATGAAGGAGTCTCCGTGCCACCAATTGAATTTATCGCGCTAATTGGGTTAATGCTGTTGATGCTCGTGTTTATGACACGTTCTGGAAAGAAGCAAATGCAGCGCCAAAAAGAACAGCGAGATGCTGCAATCGTAGTTGGTAATAATGTTGTAACAACTACTGGATTTTTAGGCAAGATTGTTGATATTGATGGGGATACGGTAACTTTACAATCGCTTTCTGGGGTGGAAACTCTCTGGTTGCGAAATTCAATTATGGCTCAGATGGATCCACCATTTGCTGAGTCTGTGGAAGAACTTGAGACTGCAGAAGATTTGACTGTAGATGCAGGTCGCGAAAATCTGGTAGTAGAATCTGAAGTTTCACTTGCGGAGCAAACCGAGTTCTCTGAAACTAATACCGAGGTTGAGTCTGATGACACAGCGAAATGATCTTGAAACGCAAAGTTCTCCACTAAAGCGTTTAATAACTTTAGGATTGATGTTTCTAGTTTTAATCGGAACATTAATTTATGGAACAATAACTGGTTCTGAAACTCGATTTAAACCAAGCTTTGCTTTGGATCTTGAAGGTGGAACACAACTTATTTTGACACCGGTAACTACAGACGGGTCAGAAATCACCACTGAAGATGTAAATCAGGCAATTGAAATTATCCGCCAACGTGTTGATGCTTCAGGCGTCGCAGAAGCTGAAATTACAGCTCAGGGCGGAAAGAATATTGTGGTCGCTTTACCAGGTACGCCAAAGAAAGAAACTTTGGATTTAGTACGCACTTCGGCCGTATTGCGGTTACGTCCAGTGATTACAATGCTTAATCCAAATGCAGTAACCTCTGATATTTTGCATCAGATGTTAACTGCTGAAGCAACACAAAATGGAACAGAAGCACCGGCAGCGGATAAAACATATACGGATGCCGAAATTTTAGCTGAAATTACTCGTATTGCCGATGAAAATGCGAACGGGACGATTGAAGATACCCCTGCTAAGACTCCGGAAAATTCTTCTGATGATGCTTGGATTACCGAGAAGTTAATTTTTGATGCTTATCAATTGCAGTGTGGTTCCGAGGCAGCTCAAAAGCAAGGTACATCTGATGTAGCAGATCAAGCAATGGTTGCTTGCGCTTCAGACGGAAGTGCAAAATATATTCTTGGTCCAGCTGATATTGAAGGTGTTGATTTAACAAATGCATCTTCAAATCTTGCAACTGATCAAAACGGTAACCCAAGTGGTGGTTGGGCTGTAAGTATGCAGTTCAACTCCAAAGGTGCAGCTGCTTTCTTAGATGTAACTACACGGCTTTATCAGTTGCAGTCACCGAAGAATCTATTTGCAATTGTGCTTGATGGGAAAGTTCTTTCAGCTCCTGCTCCAAGCGGACCAATTGCTGGTGGAACGGCACAAATAACCGGTAATTTTACTGCTAATGAGGCAGCTACATTGGCAAATCAGCTCTCTTTTGGATCTTTACCGTTGAATTTTGAGGTGCAATCAGAAGAGCAAATTTCCGCAACTCTTGGCTCTGAGCAGCTTGTAGCGGGTCTTTGGGCGGGATTGATTGGTCTCTTATTAATTGTTGCTTATATGATTTGGCAGTATCACGGACTGGGAATTCTTGCTGTGGCTTCGATTATTTTAGCTACCGGATTGTCCTATTTCGTAATCTGTTTGCTTTCCTGGACAATGGGCTATCGTCTCTCGATGGCTGGTGTTCTCGGTCTAATTATTTCGATTGGTGTCACTGCGGATTCCTTTATTGTTTACTTTGAAAGAATTCGTGATGAAATCCGTGATGGACGAAATATTAAAGGTGCGATTAAGCATGGATGGGATCGAGCAAAACGGACGATTATTATTTCTGATTTCGTAAATCTTTTGGCAGCAGTCGTTCTTTATTTGCTAACTGTGGGTTCGGTTCGTGGATTTGCCTTCACTCTCGGTCTGACTACGGTTCTTGACCTCGTAGTAGTAATGATGTTTACTTACCCGATTATGCATGCATTGGGTGGAACTGCTTTCTTCGGAGAAGGAAAGAAATTCTCGGGCCTTAATGTAGAAAAGCTTCGAGCTGTACCGAGTTATCGTGGACGCGGGAGCTTTGAATTACGTCCTGAAAAGAAGGGAATTAAAGCATCTTCTGTTGACTCTGTGACTTCAACTGATACTGCAGTTAATGGAGCAGGAAAAGAATCTTCAGCAGAGTCCAGCTTGGAAGAATTTAGTACTTCTGGAGTCGCAGGTAAGGGATTGGCTGCTCGGCGCGCTGCAGAACGTCGAGCCAAGAAATTAGCTGCAGCTGAAAATAAATCAACTGGGGATTCTGTAACAAATGATTCAGAATCGAAAGAAGGAGGTCTGTGATGATTTCAATGTATTCACTAGGTAATGACCTCTATACCGGAAAGCGTTCTTTCCAAATCATTGCTAAACGAAAGATTTGGTTTGCAATTGCAATCTTCTTTATTTTGCTTTCGATAGCTGGGTTTGCTTTAAAAACTCCAAATTTAGGAATCGAATTCCGCGGCGGATCACAGTTTACCGTTACTGGAACTGAAAATACCTCGCAAGGGCCGGCTTATGAAGTGATTGCGGAAGTAGGCAACGATAAGGCGCCTCGTATTTCTTCAGTTGGCGGCTCAGGGATTCGAGTGCAGACTGTGCAACTTGATGACCAACAAACTCAAGCTGTGAAACAAGCTTTAGCAGAGGCATACGGAGTTCCGGAAACTGATGTCACCTCAACATATGTTGGTCCTTCTTGGGGGCAAGACATTTTAAATAAAGCAATTCGCGGAATGCTTATTTTTATGGTTGCAGTATCTGTGGTGATGATTGCCTACTTCAGATCTTGGACTATTGCTGTCGGCGCAATTGGAGCTTTGCTTCATGACTTTATAGTGACTCTTGGAGCCTACTGGTTACTTGGATTAGAGGTAACTCCAGCAACGATTATCGGTATTCTCACTATTATGGGATACTCTCTTTACGATACGGTTGTTGTGTTCGACAAGGTTCGAGAGAATACTTCACAGTTACGTGCGCAAAAGAAAGTTACCTTTGAAGAAACGGCAAACTTAGCAATTAATCAGACTTTAATTCGTTCTTTGAATACTTCTATTACCGGTTTACTTCCAGTGGCAGCGGTATTAGTAATCGGCGTAGGAATTTTTGGTGCTGATACATTACGTGATTTAGCTCTAGTAATGTTTATTGGAATGTTGCTTTCAACTATCTCTTCAATTTTCCTTGCAGCGCCGTTGGCTGTGAGTTTGGGGATGCGAAATCAAGATATTAAAGAACATACTAATGAAGTTCTCAAGATGCGAGAAGAAAACGATGTTCGTTCTAAAGATTTGGACAATAAAGTGCCAATCAGGGAAGAGCAAGATACACTTGCTGAGTCTGCATTAGAAGATCGTGTTGCTGGGACCCATAAGGGGAACAGGGCACAGCCAAAGCGAAAGAAGAGAAAGTAGGGAAATGGGTCAGTCCGCTAATTTTCCACAGGACGTAGTTGATCTTGTTGCAAGCCATGTTCGTGAAGTTCATGACTTCCCGGCACCAGGCGTACTTTTCCGTGATATTACTCCGCTAATTGCTGATGCTCAGGCATTCCGTGCTCTGATTAAGATTCTTGCAGAGCATTACCGCGGTAAGGTTGATGCGGTTGCCGGACTTGAATCTCGTGGATTTATTCTTGCTGCACCTCTTGCTGTTGAACTCGGGATTGGAATGCTTACTGTGCGTAAGGCAGGCCGACTTCCAGGGCCAACTGTTGGTGTTGACTATGATCTTGAATATGGTTCAGCACGAATGGAACTCCAGCCTTTTACGGTTGAAGATGGAATGCGTGTTTTGGTTATCGACGACGTACTCGCAACCGGTGGCACCGCTGCAGCTGCGTTTGATTTAATCAAGCAGGCTGGGGGAAATCCAGTCGGTCTATGTGTTCTGCTTGAACTTCTTGATTTGGGTGGACGAGAAGCACTTGGCGTGGATGTTCCGGTAGAGTCGGTGCTTGCTTACTAATTTCAAGATTAGTAAATAGGAATATTTGATTTGTGAGAAAACTTTGGGGATTGCAATTTTGCATATCCCCAAAGTTTTCTTTCTGTATTGCAGATGAGAGTGTGCTGATTTTGTGAAATATAGTGCGCGAAATTTTGGATATTAGAGTGCACAAAATTTGTCACAGAAGCGAAAATAAGTTTCGCTGGGTGTGCAAATATGCAATAACAATACCCCCGCGTCTATAATCCGTATATGGACGTAGAGAAGCATACAAATAAGCCGCGAAAGAATGCTGGTTCCTATAGTTGGTTAGAGAACCATGAACCGCATGAAATTCCTGCTGCTTTAGATCCTGTGATGCAAGCAATCGGGAAGCGTCCGTTAAATCTTGAACGCATTGTTCATGCGTACGAAGTTGCAGCATATTTACATCGTAATCAGAAACGAAAATCAGGTGAGCCCTATATTATTCACCCGATTGCTGTTTGCACGATTTTAGCTGAATTAGGGCTTGATGAAGATACCCTTGTTGCTGCACTCTTACACGATACGGTTGAAGATACTGGCTATCAGTTAAAAGATTTAGAAAAAGAATTTGGGGCAACAGTTGCGGTATTGGTCGATGGTGTGACCAAGCTGGATAAAGTTGAATTTGGAGAAGCGGCACAAGCTGAAACTGTGCGGAAAATGGTTGTTGCGATGGCCAAAGATATCCGGGTTTTGCTGATAAAACTCGGAGATCGTTTACATAATGCGCGGACTTGGGGGTTTGTCTCTTCTACTTCAGCGCAAAATAAGGCACGCGAAACTTTGGAGATTTATGCGCCGCTGGCTCACCGTTTAGGCATGAATTCAATTAAATGGGAACTTGAAGATTTATCTTTTAAAACTCTTTACCCAGCTGTGTATTCAGAAATTGAACGGATGGTAAAGGAACGTAATCCGCAGAGGGCAGCGTATATTGAGCAAATTACAAAAACTCTCGAAGATGAACTACACAATGCAAAAGTTGAATGTGTAATCTCAGGGCGTCCAAAGCATTATTATTCGATTTATCAGAAGATGATTTTGCGTGGACGTGACTTTGAGGATATTTACGATCTTATTGGGGTTCGGGTTTTGGTAAATGAAGTCCAAGATTGTTACACCGCGCTTGGCGTGGCCAATACAGTATTCACCCCAATTCAAGGGCGAATTAAAGATTATATTGCGACTCCAAAATTTAATTTTTATCAATCAATTCATACTTCAGTTTTAGGTCCGGGATCTCGTACTGTTGAAATCCAAATTAGAACGCATGAAATGCATCGGCGAGCCGAATTCGGCGTTGCTGCACATTGGCGTTACAAAGAAAATCCAAAGCAGAATCAAGGTGAAGTTGCCCAAACAGACCAAGATTCTCAGCTTGAGTGGTTACGTCAACTTGTGGATTGGCAACGAGATACAGCTGATCCGGCAGAATTCTTAGACTCTTTACGTTATGAAATGTCTGGTTCGCAAGTTTATGTTTTCACCCCGAAAGGTGAGGTTCTTGAACTTACTAAGGGTGCAACTCCTGTTGATTTTGCTTATGCAATTCATACAGAAGTAGGGCACAGAACAGTTGGAGCAAAAGTTAATGATCGACTAGTGACTCTTGATTATCGACTTGAGTCTGGTGATGCTGTCGAAATTATTACCGCAAAATCTGAAGATGCTGGACCTTCTCAAGGTTGGATTGATTTTGTGACGACGCCGCGAGCTCGCGCAAAAATTAAGGCTTGGTTTACGCGGAATCGTCGTGATGAAGCTCTTGAAGAGGGTAAGGAAAAACTTGCGAAAACTCTGCGTCGGAAGAATGAACCGATTCAGCGTTTGATGTCTCATGAAACTTTACGAGCAGTAGCGCAAGATTTACATCGAATTGATGTTTCAGATTTGTATATTGCAATTGGCGAGGGCGCTATTTCTCCGGAAACGGTAGTACATCGTCTCATCTCGAGCCAGGGAGGGCAGGCTGGAGTAGAGGAAACAATGTCGGAGGCAGTAACGCCAACCCGAATTCAACATCGTCGTGACGGTGATGCTTCTTCTGCAATTGTTGTTTCCGATATTGAAGATGTGGATGTGCTGGTAAAGCTCGCAAAATGCTGTACTCCAGTTCCGCCTGATGAAATTGTTGGTTTTGTAACTCGCGGAAAAGGGATTTCGGTGCATCGTAGCGATTGCCCGAATGTAGAACAGTTACGTCGTGAGCCAGATCGATTTTTACATATTGCTTGGGATGAGCAGCCTGCAGGTTCTTTCTTGGTCCAAGTGCAAATTGAGGCTTTGGACCGAAAAGGATTGCTTGCTGATGTAACTAGAGTTCTTTCAGAACACGATGTCAATATGCTCTCTGGTTATATTTCAACTTCAAATGAGCGCTTGGCAAAGTCTAATTGGACTTTTGAAATGGCAGATCCGCGGCATTTAAATGAAGTTTTAAAGGCATTAAAGAAGATTGAAGGAGTTTACGATGCTTATCGGATTACTGCTTCAAAGAAGGAAGGCTCACGTCGGGTTTAAGTGTAGGTTGGATTTAAGGTTAAGCAGCTTGTGAAATGGTTGCGATTATTTGTTGTAGAATCTCTTGAATCTTTGCTGGGCTACGGTGTCGTTTAAAATCTTTTTCCAGTTGCTTCAGGGAATTAGGAGTTCTTGAAGAGAGTAAATATTGGAAAAATAAATCTAACCCATACTCTAGATTAGTTTTTGAAATATCTAAGATTGTGCGAATCTGTGAGGTTAATTCGACCGAGTCGATTCGTTCTAATTCAAAATCTCGGAACCGACGACGTTTCGCATGGTTTCTTAATTTTTGGTCTCTTCGAGCAATTTCGATTGGAACAATATTGCTGCGCGGAACACATCCAAAATGAACCCATGCTGCAGTGTTTCCAACGATGATATCTCCTTCAGCTAAGAAGCTATGTAGTGCCTGAATTCTTGAGTTCGGAGAAAAGAGATACTCGCGTGAAATAAATATTTTATCGGGAAAAGAAAAGTATTTTTCTTTTTGATTTTGGAAAAAATTTTCCTCAGCGAAAACACTACAGTGAATCTGCGGAATTGAATTTTGTCTGCGTGGTATTACGTAGTGGGTCTCTGGTTTTTGAGGAAAATGATTTTTCAGCATTCTTTAATTGTTGCAAAAATAAGTTGGTGGTGGGTTTATAATACACAGGTTCTAAACCCCCCACCAACA
>JAXFDG010000110.1:0-25418 GCA_034173665.1 Arcanobacterium sp. | reverse complement strand
GCACATCTAGATTCCAACGGCGATGCTTCTTATAATTTCGAGTTACTCTCCGAGTTTCCCGAAGCTCCAAGATCAGCTCAAGAATATTTCACTAATCTTGGTCGTGAACCTCTCGCTGTTCATTTCGGTTCACTCGGAGCTCATTTAAATCCCGGATCAGAAAAGGTATTGGACTGGATAAAACTCCTTCATCCACACGCCACTATTTGTTACGATCCAAATATTCGCCCAATCATTAGCGAAAACCCCGAAAAATTAAAAAATGAGGTCACTCAATATCTCGAGTATGTTGATGTCTTTAAAGGAAATACTGAAGATATCGCTGAAATTTTCCCAAGTTTATCGATTGCGGAAGCTGCATCTGAAATTCTTGCTGCTGGCCCTTCATTAGTAGTAATTAGCGCTGGAGCAGACGGATTAACGATGCACACAAAGTCTCATCAAGTTGAAATCCCCGCATTAGACGTCACTGTAGTAGATACCGTTGGTGCAGGAGATTCATTAACCGCAGCTTTAATCGATGGACTGGGTAGAATTTCTTTACTTGGGCGAGAAGACTCAAAGCATATTGAAACAATGTCACGCTCAATGCTCACTTCTCTTGGGTATTATGCAGCTTCAGCAGCAAGTATTACCGTTACTCGTCGGGGCGCTAACCCACCAACTCGCGCTGAAATCTCCGCACAATCAGAAATGTATTTAATTAAAGATTTATAAAATATTTAATTAAATATTAAAGATTTGCAGTCGGTATCAAAAATTATTTCCCTAAACGACGTTCACGCTGGGAATAGTCACGCAAGGCACGCAAGAAATCTGTGCGTCGAAAATCTGGCCAATAAGTTTCACAAAAATAAAGCTCTGTGTGCACAGTTTGCCAGAGCATAAACCCACTCATCCGCTGCTCACCAGAAGTTCGAATAATTAAATCCGGGTCAGGCTGCCCGCGAGTATAAATATGTTCTGTAATATCAGCGATAGATACCGAACGTGCCACTTCTTCTAAAGTTGCGCCAACTTTTGCCCGTTCACACAAATAAGAGCGTACCGCTGCAGTTATTTCTTGCCTTCCACCATAACCGATGGCTACATTAACTGTCATTCCCCGAATATCGTCGGTCTGAGCACAAGATTTAGCAATCCGTTCAGCAACTTCCGCTGGAAGAAGACTCAAATCCCCCACTATATGCAATTTCCATTGTTTCGTTTGCGCTAAAGTGGCGATAAGTCTTGCAATAATATTAAGCAACTCAGATAGTTCTCTATCCGCTCGAGAGAGGTTATCTGTGGAAAGCATCCACAAAGTAACCACCTCTATTTTGGCTTCGTCACACCAACTAAGAACTTCACTTACATGATCAGCTCCCTTACGGTGCCCGGTTGAAGCGCTTACCCCTAATTCTTTCGCCCAACGACGATTACCATCAAGGATAATCCCGATATGTTTTGGCAGCTGTTTACCAACAAGTTGCTTACGCAGACTGCGTTCATACAATGAATAGACAAAATCTGGTACTCGCATCTTCGCCACCTCCCAAAACATTTTCTTACCGACGACGTGTCCACACTTTTCAGCGGAATAAACACCTGATTTATAAGTAAGAATCGGCAATGCTTACTTAATTAGACTAGCATTATCTTTTGTAGGTCGAGATGAGGAAAATAAATTCGCATCTTAACTTCAACTTCTTTCCTACCGCTCAGGTAAAGAAAACCAAGCAAAATCCAATAAAATTTGGATTCTAATTTCAAAGCGAGGTGCCAGGATGTCAGCAGCGGAAAATAGCAACGCCACAAAATCACAGAAAATTCCGCGAGCGCAACTTCCGAAAACCACATCCCGGGGTTGGATTCACCTCATCACTGCACCATTAAGTCTGGCAAATTCAATCGTCCTACTGTGCTTTGCACAAAACACCCTCCAAGCATGGAGTATCGTTATCTACGGACTTTCTGCATTAGTTTTGTTCAGTGTTTCCGCCACTTACCACATCGGTAAATGGAGTCCGAAAACGAAAGCAATTTTACGTCGATTAGACCACGCCAATATTTTCTTACTCATTGCGGGCACCTACACCCCGATATCAGCAATGATTCTTCCGCCCGCAAAAGCACATCTCGTACTGTGCGTTGTATGGATTGGGGCATTCTTCGGCATATTAATGCATATCTTCTGGATCAATGCTCCACGTTGGCTTTATGTCTTGCTATATATCGCACTAGGCTGGGTCGCGATTATTTTCATGCGAGATTTCTGGATTCATGGAAGCGCAGCCATTGTCTGGCTCCTTATCGCAGGGGGACTCGCTTACACCATTGGAGCCGTAATGTACGCATTACGATGGCCTAATCCATGGCCGAAACATTTCGGATTCCATGAATTTTTCCATCTTGGAACCGTTGGCGGATATGTTTGCCACGCACTATCTGTTTGGTTTGCCCTGTTCCTAGTACGGTAATACGTTTTTAAAAAACAGATACTCTTTCTTCGGGAAAGTTAAAAGATTTCCAAAAGACTTAACTACTCAGAGAAGAGTTAAATTACCCAGAGAAAACTTAACCCCCGCAGAGAGAACTTAAGCCACGACGTCGATTCGCGCAAATAGATCAGACTCAATCTCACCCTCAGCCGGATAACCCACTAGCGACTGCGCAAGGTGAAACTCTTCAGTGCTCCAAACTCGAGCTTCGATATCGCGAGGCACAGCGAAAAAGAAGCCATTCGGATCAATCTGCGTTGCATGAGCTAAAAGTGCTGCATCACGCTGTGGGAAAAACTTTGCAACTTCAATCTTTGCGTGTACTTCTTTGGAGACAAAATCCCAACGGTTCTCAATCCACTGTGCAAAAGGAGATTCAAGCCCTTCCGCAATCATTGCTTTATGTAAAGCCATAATCCGTTCTGCATGGAAAGAAACATCATAATAGAGCTTACTTACCTGCCAAGCCGTTCCGAGTTCCGGGTGGTAGTTTTCATCAGCAGCTGCCGCCATCGCAGCTACTGCAACCTGATGGGCCCGAATATGGTCTGGATGTGGATAGCCGCCATTTTCGTCATAGCAGGTAATAACTTGTGGGCGAAATTCTCGAATTTCTTTCACAAGTTTTTCAATTTGCGGTTCAATCGGAGTTGAAGCGAATGCTCCCTCTGGAAGCGGCGGAAGCGGATCGCCTTCTGGAAGACCTGAATCAATATACCCAAGCCAAACATGTTCGATCCCTAATGCTAGGGCAGCTTGTTTCATTTCTTCACGCCGCAATTCACCAATTTGCTCGGGAGTTATTTTTTCTGCATCAAGGTTCGAATTAAGAATATCTCCACGCTCTCCACCAGTACAGGTGACGACGCGAACACGTCCAATCTGTGCATACTTTGCCATCATCCCAGCGCCCTTTGAAGATTCATCATCTGGATGTGCATGCACTGCGAGCAGACGACGCTCCATAAGATTCTTATTTGAGCTATGCGAACTTTCCTGCTTCAATTCGACCTCAATCAATTCTTTATCGCTTAATCTTTAAGTTATTTTCTACTTATTTAACTCATTCGAATTAGGAACAAGAAAACAAGCCAGCAAACTGATGATTTATTATTAAACTAGATTTAGTTTATTCCGGGAAATATTTCTTTGAAAGCCAGAATTTATTCAATATCGGAAATTTGAGCAAGCACACAGGTTTAAATAAAAAACACAACATACTAAATACACCAGCTCGAAGAATATCAAATACAAAATAGGTCATTAGATTCAGCTATCTTTACCGGTAAGCACAATTGTTTCTCCTTATATGAGGTGGTATTCTAGCCAAATGACAGCCACATGCCCTGGGCATGTGTTTTTTATTAGTAGGAGTCCGACATGGCTGAAACAACTTGGCTTTCACGAGAAAGCTTCGACCGCCTTCAGGCTGAGCTAGATCGCTTGAAGACTGTTGGTCGTGCAGAAATAGCTGAACGCATCGAAGCGGCACGTTCAGAAGGAGATCTTCGCGAAAATGGTGGCTATCATGCAGCACGCGAAGAACAGTCAAAGATGGAAGGCCGGATCAAAGAGCTTACTTATCTTCTTGACCATGCTGAAGTAGGCGATACTCCAGCTTCTATTGAAAAAGTTGCTCCTGGTCTCGTAATCACCGCAAAGGTTAACGAAAACGAAAAGCACTTCTTACTCGGTTCACGTGAAGCAGCAGCAGACGTCGACATTGATGTATACCCTGAATCAGCACCACTAGGTGCCGCAATTATGGGTCTTGGAGTCGGGGATACTACATCTTATGTTGCGCCAAATGGCAAAGAATTCAAGGTTGAAGTTCTCAAGATTGAGACCCTCTAGGATTTCTTATGAGCTTACAGAACACTTCCGTACCCGTTATGGTTCGTCCAGAAGACGCACTTCCCGGACGTGACACCCCGATCCTTTCATCACCAAAACAACACACTGTTTTAGGCACAGATATTTTTAGTCTCCCACAAAATATGGAGCAAATTTATCTTGCCGCAGGATGCTACTGGGGGGTTGAAGAAATTTTCTGGCAAACCCCGGGGGTGTACACAACCTCAGTTGGGTTTATGGGTGGATACACTCCGAATCCAACTTATAAAGAGGTCTGCACTGGATTAACCGGACATACTGAAACAGTACGTGTTGTGTTCAATCCTGAAGAAATTTCTGCTGCAGAAATTTTGCAAATTTTCTTTGAATGCCACGACCCCACTTCACTTTATCGGCAAGTAGGAGATATTGGCACACAATATCGAAGCGCAATTTTTTTCACTAGCCAAAAGCAGAAATTAACTATCAGTAAAATGATTCTGCAATACCAAGAAGTTCTTAAGCAGGCAGGTAAAGGCGAGATCGTCACTGAAGTTTCTCCAGCAGTTTCACACGCATTTTACCCTGCTGAAGATTCCCATCAACAATACTTACAAAAGAATCCTGACGGATACCGCTGCCACAGTAAATCAGGGTTACCTTGTCCGCTGCCAGGTAGTGGCCCCCTAGCAGAACTCTCTACTAATCCTGATGCAACATCAATCACTACTTCAGTAAAACGTACAAACACTAATTTCTTAAAATTAAACTAAGATAATCAATGTTTTAAATCTAAGATAATCAGTGTGCAAAATCGGACATAAACCAGAAAGGCTCAACGTGAACGTTGTACTCCCCACAGTAACTGGCAGCTTTGGAGAAGCACCAGAACTATCTTTCGCTGCAGAAGAAGCTCCGAAAGGACTCCGCGTAGAGGTTCTTGAAGAAGGCACTGGTCCAGTAGTTGTAGCTGGGCAAGAAATCGAAGTTAACTATCATGGTCAAATCTGGAATGGCGAAGTCTTTGATTCTTCATACTTCCGTGGTGAGCCTTCCCGTTTCCCAATCGGTGTTGGCATGGTAATTCAAGGATGGGATCAAGCAATTGTTGGCAAACAGGTCGGTTCGCGCCTGGTAATCTCAGTGCCACCAAATAAGGGATACGGCGAAAACGGTAACCCGCGTGCTGGGATTAGCGGCACAGACGTTCTTGTCTTCGTAGTTGACATTATCGCTGTTCACTAAAATTAAAGCCGCTAATTTAATTTTAGAAAAGTATTGGGGGCACCTGAGAATTCAGGTGCCCCCAAGGTTTTAATTCCAGACTGTGCTCTAAGCTCATTCAGTTCAAGCTTACAGCTGAGAAATTAACGATCACTAGCAATAATTGCAGCAATACGTAAAACCTCAATGTAAATCCAGAAGATGGTCATCACGATAGCAATCGCACAAGTCCACGCAAAATTCTTTGGAGCTCGATTTTGCACTGCATGATTTACTGCTTCAAAATCTGCAATCAACATGTACGCAGCTACAAGCAACATCACGATTCCAAGGATAATTCCAAGTGGCATACCCATTACAGAAATATCAGTACGTAGATTAGTGTTGCCAAAAACCATCAATCCAAGATTTATAAGCGAGAAAATAATGCCGCCGATTGCCACAATCAGCACAAACTTTCGCCCACGTGGAGTTGTTCGCACTGCCCCGCTGTAGTGAAGCATTAAAGTCACACCAACGATAACTGTAGTCGCCAAGATAGTTTGTAACGCTACACCTGGAAGGAAGGTATCAATATACTTCGTAATAGCTCCCAGTGATGCTCCTTCAATAATGGAGTATCCAAGCGCAAGCCCTGCTGGCACAACACGCTTAAACGCGATCACCATTCCAAGCACAAAAGTTACAAGAGATCCACCAATTGCGATAGCTGGTAGTGCCTGCAAAGGGAAGAACAAGATTGTTGCAATACCCGCTAGAATCGCGCTTCCAAGCAAAATTGCAGTCTTATTCATTGCTTCGGCATAGGTTAGATGCTCTACATCAGAGCCACCAAAAGCTCCTTGTGTGTACGGAGACTGCTGCTGATATTGATTTTGATAATCAGCTGGAGAATACTGCTGAACATATTCCGGAGCATAGGAAGTTTGCTGCTGGTTTGGCCGCGCAGTACCAGTGGTAAAGTATGGATTCTTTTCGATGAGTGGATTACTCATTAGTTCCTCCTTCAGGGGGAATTGCTTTCCTCGACTACTTCCATCCTAGCGAAAAGTTGTGCTACAACCACACTATCTAGCTCACCCCATAGCGAACGAAAGAAATATCATTCCAAAGCTGAACTCAATAGAAGTTTTATCCTTATCTTAAACTGCAAAAAGTTTATAGCCATCAGACCGCAGGATGATTTGCGGAATATCACTTAAAGAATAATCACCCTTTCAGAGTATCTCCCCTATCTTTACTACAACATAAGATTGAAGCTAATGAAGGCATAACCTTCACTTAGTGATTGGATTTTTCATGATTACAGTTGAAAATCTTGTAAAGCGCTATGGCCGAAAAACAGCAGTAGATAATCTTTCCTTCTCCCTGCAGCCTGGCGTTGTAACCGGTTTTCTTGGCCCAAATGGTTCTGGTAAATCAACAACCATGCGGTGCATGTTGGGATTAGACACCCCTGATCAGGGCACAATTCTTTTCGACGGCGTGCCCTACAGTAAATTAAAGTCGCCATTATCTACCGTCGGCGCACTACTAGACGGTAAAGCATTCCACCCAGCTCGCACTGCTCGCCAACAATTAATGACAGTAGCAACAACACATGGAATTTCACGCAAACGCGTAGACGAAGTTCTTGAATTAACTGGTCTCTCCTCAGTTGCGAAGAAACGCCTAAAAGGGTTTTCACTTGGTATGGGGCAACGTCTTGGCATTGCCACCGCTTTACTTGGAAATCCAGAGGTTTTAATTCTTGATGAACCAGTTAATGGCCTAGATCCTGACGGCGTGCGCTGGGTTCGTGACCTAGCACGTTCATACGCCCAAACTGGTAGAACAGTCCTCATTTCCTCACATTTAATGAGTGAAATGGAACTGACTGCCGATAATCTTGTGATTATCGGTCGAGGAAAGCTCCTCGCAGAAGGTCCGATTACAAAGTTCACCGAATCTGCAAACCACTCAGTCATTACCGTAAGCGGCCCTGATTTAGAGGGAATTATGCGCACTTTATCTGCTGCTAATTTCAATTTCAATCGTGAAGACGCCAATGAAAAACATCCTTATGGTTTCATCACTCTCTCCGACGCAAAACGTGCAGATATCGGCAAACTTCTCTACCAGCAGCAAATTGAAATTCACGAGCTCAGTGAATCTTTCTCATCTCTAGAAGATATCTTCATGGAGCTAACCGATTCTGAGATTGATTACCGCCAGAAGAAGGAAGTGAACGCATAATGAAAACCTCACAAGTTAGTTTCTTCCGTTCATTGCGAGCAGAATTCCGAAAAATTCTTAGTGTTCGCGCAAACTTAATTGCTCTTACCCTGCTAGCTATCCTGCACGCCGGTCTTTTCAGCGCGATTATCTTAAATGCTCCAATTACTGGTGTTCACTTCACCCAGTGGAAAATGCTCTTTCAAGGCTGGAATCTTCCCTCAATATTCTTTATTTCGATGGGCGTTACCGTAATTACCTCAGAATATGCCAATAACACCCTCCGCACTACGGTCTTAGCAGACCCAAGCAGAATTCGAAACTTCTTCGCAAAAGCTCTCGGCCTTGGCACTATCGTCGCTATTGCTACAACCATTATGATTGCGGTTACTGGATTGACTGTTTTCTTCTTATGGAATGGAACAGTAGCTGCGCCAGATGCAATATTCTATGAGGTATTTGGTCGTTATATTCTAGGAATGGTTCTATTCTCTTGGCTTGGACTTGGCCTTGGATACCTCCTCCGCACTACTGCCGGAGGAATTACGGCAGGTATAGCATTGCTCTACCTGGTAAGCCTATTACAATTAATTCCGGTTGATTTCTTCCAGAAGACTTTACCGAACTACTTCCTAACTAATGTAAGCTGGCAATCTCTGACAACCGATTCTGCGATTGTCACCGGTAATTTTTCAACACTAGAAGCGTTTGCAATCCTTGCGGCATATCCACTAGTTACAATGCTCGCCGGATTCTTCCGCTACCAACGCAGCGACGTCTAATCTCAGAAATTAAAACTAAAATAAGTTAATTTTAGTTAAAAACTATCGGGGGTGTGGGCTTGAATTTAAGCCCACACCCCCGATAGTTTTTGCTATTTTAGTTAGGAATAATATTCAAATCAGCAAGGAACCGCTTTGTAATTTCTTTGTCTTTAAAGACCGCGGTATTTTCCAAAATCCGATAACAGATTGAACCTAATTCCTCACGCAGAGCAGCGTCAATAACTTCACGATCTCTCACTCCGTTTAAAGAATCCACGAGCTCATCCCAAACTAACTGGAATTCACTAAGCTCTGCAGGCAAAGACTCCCCCGCTGCCAAAGCATCTGCAATTCGCTTTAACTGATTAACTAAACGTCCTGGAAGAATAAATAAGCCTTGCGCTTCAATCAGCCCGATCGATTCCTGCTTAATTGGATGGAATTCAGGATGAGCATGGAATAATCCTTCCGGATATTCTTCAGTAACCACATTATTTCGGAAAATAATGTTCATCTCATATCCACGATCAGTTTTAATCGCTGTCGGAGAAACAACCGAATGTTTCCCTTCAGCTTCAGAATAATTAATAATTCCAAGATCTGAATTACGGTACTCTTCCCAAGCAACTCGAATAATATCACCCAGACCAATAATCGAATCGCGATTTTCTGAGACTATTCTTACCGCAGTTCCCGGCCAATCAAGAACTTCTACGATTGCATCAGAGAAGTCAGGATGCCGCAAAGTAACCCAAGCATCAGCCTTTAACATTGGGAGAATTTCTCCCCCACCTTGATAATGGTCATGCGCCAACACTGAGCCCCCGATACGAGGCAAAGCAGCATTACTACCTAAGAAATAATTTGGGAATTCATCAACAAAATCAAGGAGACGTGTAAAAGTTCCCCGATCAACGTGCATTGGAGTGTGCGCAGTGTTTACACAAATTCCATGCTGATCAAAATATCCATATGGAGAATACTGCCAAAACCAATCTTGCCCGCCAAGAGTTACTGGAACTGTTCGCAAAGTGCGCTTATCACGACCCGCAAACCCCTCATTTTCCGGGCAGATTGTGCACTTTGGATACCCCCCTGCAACAGCATTACCTGCTGCTGCTTTCTTCGTATCCTTAAATTCAGGTTTTGCGAGATTAATAGTAACTATCAAACCATTTTCTGCAGTAAAACGTGGGTTAGCAGCGAGTTGTGCTCGTTTCACATAGTCATTGCTGACGCAGTAATCATAAAACCACTGCATTGCCGAAGCTCCACTTTGCGCGTGCTTAACTTCTGAGAATAAATCTTGAACTGCAGACGGCGATAGTGACAGCATCCCCATTACTTGATCCGCAACCGCTCCCCAAGCACCTACTTCAAGTAACTGTGCTTCCTCTAGAGCTCCCTTAAACTCTGCAAGTAAAGCATTAACTGGAGAGGTTTCAGTATTTTCGCTTAAGTCTTCTTCAGCATCCGCAAGCATATCTTTTCCATTACCAACGAGCTCTAAGTCTGCAAATTCTGCAGTAGCTCCCGCCTCATCGTCGGCAATATCTTCTTGGAGTTCTGGAGATCCATAAGAATTGAAACCAAAAATCTCAAATATCTGATTTCGTTTCCAAATCGTATCCCGCGGATCAAGCGCGAGATAATCGACGGCGTAATCAACCAATGCATCAATTGCGTTATAAACCCGAACAAGAGGACTAGTCATTGTGTTCACTAGAATCAACACCTACTAAGAATTCCAGATTTCTTCGATAATTCCCTTAATCACTTCAGCTTGTTCTTCCATTTCTTGCACTAACTTAATCTGAGTACGAGCACGCACAAGATTATGTTCTGGATAAGCTGTCGCGAAATAGGTATCTCCCATTAGATAATCGCCTAAGAATCGCATTCCACATTCCATGGTCATCATATTTCCGGCAATCGGTAAAAGCTCAAGCTCACGTTCAGTAATAGAACCCTTTAATTCTGAAATGAAACCTTGCGCATAAGCTTTGAAAAGCTCTGGAGAGAAATGCACTTTAGAAAGATCTTTTTCGTCTTCAAGAGCCGTCGAAGCTCCGAAACGAATTGAATCCCCGAAATCGTAAAGCATCGACCCAGGCATCACAGTATCAAGATCAATAATTGCACGTGGTTTAGACGTCTGTGCATCAATCAAAATATTGTTAAGCTTCGTATCGTTATGGGTAACTCGCAGCGGAACACTACCATCAGCAAGAGCCTCAACAATCATTCCATACTTATCTTCGCGGTCAAGGAAAAATTGAATTTCCTCTGCACAAGTTGCAGCACGTCCCAACGGATCTGCGGCAAGCGCTGCCTGAAAATCACGGAATCTCTTTGGAGTGTTGTGGAAATCTTTAATTGTTTCTACAAGTTGCGAAGCATCAAAATCGGCAAGAGTATTTTGAAACTTCCCGAATGCTGCACCCGCTTCTCGAAATACATCTGCATTCGGAACAAGGTTGTAAGACATCGTGCCTTCAATAAATTTATAAACACGATAGTGGTCTTCCCCAACTTTTAAGCTTGGATATCCTTTATGAGTGTGAATCAACTCGAGAGTTTCTTCACCGCGCGAACTAATAAAGTCAGTAACTGCCTCAATGTTATTAATAAGTCCACCAATATTTGGGAAAATATTGTGATTCATCTTCTGCAGAATATATCGCGCAGTTGCTGTAGTAATTAAATAGGTGGTGTTGATATGCCCGTCACCATAAGGCTCAACGCTAACAATTTCTCCGGAAAATTGAAAAGTTTCAAGAATTTCTTCAAGATTTGCAAACAAAGTTTGTGAATCTGAATTTCGCGATGAAGCCACCAAAGTCTCCTACATTAACTTTGCCAAATGTTATTTCACAATCAGCGTCGATTGATTACCAAATTTTGCTCGGGAAAAACCCGGCAAAGGTATTATTCAGAATACCACAGGGGATTATTTCAGGTCATTATTCATCATCGGGGTTTTAAGCGTTTCTGCAGGCAAGAAAAGAAAATGCTCAGAAAATCAAGGTTTTCTGAGCTTGAATGTGCCCCCGATGGGACTCGAACCCATACTGGACAGATTTTAAGTCTGCTGCCTCTGCCGATTGGGCTACGGGGGCGCGCCTAGTTCAAAATGAACATCAGCTTCCATAAGCATACCGAAAAACATCAACAAATCTGAAATGACGCAGGTATTTCACATAAATTATTTTTATGATTTTGGTCAAAAAGCAAAATCATTGCTACATAAAAAGTTATTACCGCATAAAGCAAATTATTTATCGCACACACGCCTCCCTGGTTAGTAGAGTAAATTTGACACCGCAATTTGGCATTCTTTAATACCTCTTGCTTAAACCGGGTATATTTACGAGTGGAAGATAATTCAAAACCATGTCGAAGGTCACCCAAATTACACAGTGCGCCCTATACTTCGTTTGTATCGTGTAGTTTGTGAAACTTTCATTGAAAAGGATTTACGATGGCGAAAAAGCCAAATATTTTGCAAAAATACCGCAATTCTCTTCGTAGTGAAACCACTGCTGGGCTCGTCCTGATTATCGGTGCACTGATCGCTTTGATTTGGGCAAACTTCCCTTCCCAGGCAATCCGGCACGCATATGAAAGTTTCGCCGAATATGCTATCGGGCCGGAAAACTTACATTTAAATCTCACCCTTTCGGAGTGGGCAGCGGATGGATTGCTCGCTGTTTTCTTCTTTCTTGTTGGTCTTGAATTAAAACAAGAATTTGTTACAGGATCTCTACGTGATGTGCGCAAAGCTCTCGTCCCAATTCTTGCCGCTGCTTGCGGAATGGTTGGACCAATTTTGGTATACGTGTTAATCCAAGTCATTACTGGAAGCTCAGAATATGGCGGTTGGGCTGTACCAGTTGCCACCGATATTGCTTTTGCCCTAGCAATTCTGGGTCTATTTGGAAAAGGTCTTCCCCCAGCAGCTCGCACATTCTTAATGACCCTTGCTGTGGTTGATGATCTCCTTGGAATTATCCTTATCGCGATCTTCTTTGCCGGCGATTTAAATTTCATTGCCTTAGCAATTGCCCTTGGAATAATCGCTGGATTCGGTTTTCTCACCCATAAACGAATAACCTCTTGGTACATTCTCTGGCCTCTGGGAATTCTTGCCTGGTACTTTATGCATGCTTCCGGAGTGCACGCCACAATCGCTGGTGTTGCATTAGGAATGGTCGTGCCAGCAGTCGCGAAATCCGGGGAAGAGGAACCGCTAACTGAATATTTCGTAGAAAAACTTAGTTTCTACTCTGCTGGATTCATTCTTCCAGTATTTGCATTCTTTGCCGCAGGGGTAAATGTTGTTGATGCTGGAGGATTCGAAACCATGCTCGTTGATCCAGTAGCTTTAGGAATTTATCTCGGCCTACCATTAGGAAAAATGATTGGAATTACGGGAGGCGTTTTCATCATGCTTACCGTTTTCCGGTTACGCCTTGGAAAATCTTTAAACTTAATGGATATCTTGCCGATTTCCCTTCTTGCCGGTATCGGTTTCACGGTCTCATTGTTGATTGCAACACTCTCTTTCGAGCTTGGAAGTGAATTCTCGGCACATGCACGGGTAGCAGTCCTCCTAGGAACATTATTGTCTGTGATTTTTGGTGGAGCTGCAGTAAAAGCACGTGCTAACTATCGCCAGCGTTTCTCCTCAAAAACAGAACTCCATCGTTCACGAGGATAATCGCTATCTATCTAACCTGGCCTCATTAGGCTACCTCGCCTAGCCTAAGGTTCAAACTAGAATCTGCACCGGAAAGCTACTCAGGAAAAACTACTCATCCGCAATTTATCGCAATGGCAACATTTGGGATCAGCTGATAAATTGCGGCTCCCGAGCAGCCCAAAGAGCAATTCCATCCAAGATATCGTTCTCAGATACAAGAATTCGCGGTTCTTTTACCCCAGCTTCCCGGCATCGTAACGAAATACGCTGGATTACTTCTCGCCAGACAAGAGCTCCAGCGGTAATCACATCAACTCTTCCCGGATGCATAAAGCCAAGTTTTGCGCGTTGCAGCGAACTAGACTGCAAATACCAATCACAGATTTCCACCATTTCAGAAATGGTAAATTCACTACCATGAATCTTTTTTGCATCATATTGCGCAAGATTCAATCCAGTTGCCGCAATCGTAGTGACACTTCCCGCAAGCCCAATAATTTGCTCCACATCTGTCAATGGAACTTCATGCTCTGCTTCATCAAGAGCCGCAGAAATATCACTTACCGCAAGATTAATCTGCGTTTCCCATTTATCTGCTTCTGGAGTAAATTCTGGATTGGTCGCTTCTTGGACTTCCTTCAGACGACGTTCAAAAATTCTCACGCAACCAATATCCATCGAATACCCAGCAAGTAACCCTTGATTCGCAGTTCCAAGAGCAAGCTCAGTTGAGCCTCCGCCAAGATCTATAGCAAGAACCTTACGATAACCCGAATCCTTCCCGGAAAGTGCTGAAATCGCTCCCGAAAAAGACGTCTGAGCCTCGATACGACCTGAAATAACCTCTGGTTTCACACCAAGAATCTGCTCCACGCCGTCAATAAATAAATCTTTATTTCGCGCATCACGACTTGCTGAAGTAGCTACAAATCGCAACGATTCAACTGCAAGTTCCTGACAAATCCGCGCATATTCTTTAACCATCGCTAAAGTTCGCGCCAAAGCATCTACATCAAATTCCCCAGTTTCATCGACGCGATAGCCAAGACGCACTACTTCCATCCGACGTAAAACTTCATTCAGTTTAAAACCATCCGATTCTGCAACAGCATCTGCAATCAATAACCGAATCGAATTAGTACCACAGTCAATTCCAGCAACTCTCATGCCTCTAGTCTGCCAATCTTGGTTATCAAATTTTCAAAGTCACCGAAACGAATTATTACCCCTGCTGATTACACCGACAAATTTCGGGATTCCAACCAATTAGTTGAAGTACGTCGTCAGCAATTAAAGAAACCCCAGAACCAACTGCAAGAGAATATCCAACTAAAGCATGCAAACACTTCACGCGATCTGGCATTCCGCCAGCAGAGGTCCCAGAAATCTCCGGAATATCTTCGAGCAAATTTCGACGAGCAACAAAAGATTCATGAGCTTTACGATGAGATATCGCAAGTTCTTCATCTTCCGCCAACCGGTCATTGTACTCTTGCATCTTCCCGGAACTTTCCAGACGTGAAACTTCTTTCACCACCCACGGCAAGGTCAAATAAAAAAGCGTCGGAAATGGAGAACCATCCGGTAAGCGTGGCGAAGTTACGGTAACAGCTGGAGCTCCACAAGCACAACGAGCCCCTACAGCAAGAAGACCGCGTGGCTCACGACCAAGCTGTTGCGTAAAGGCAGCAACATCTCCATCTTTAATAAAAGATGCATTTACTGCAATTTTTTCTAGAAGCTCTTGCGAAATCTGCTCCACCACGTCACCTTTTCATGATTATTATTTCGTGCTTTTCAAAGTTTAACGACTAAAATAACTAGTTTCCTGCATCGCTATTAGTATCTTCAACTAGCGGCGTCTGCCCTGGATTCGAAATATCCCCTTGTGTTCCAGCAAGCTCAACAGAATGCCAAAGCGAAACAAAGAATGGAGTTGCTGCTAAACGCTGTGAAATCACTTCCTCGATTCTTTGGGCGCTTGTCTGTTTCCCCTCAAGCTCCGACTCAAGAACCTTATAAAGCACCTGCCCGGGCATCACAAAGCCAAGTCGCTGCCGAGCTTGAGACTGCACATATTGCGAATCTCCCCAAAGCTGCTTCTCTAACTCCAAAGCCTCCTTTAATTCCTGCTGTTCAGCAATTGCCGCATTAATCTGCCGTTTATCTTCTTGCTGCTTAATGTAGGAATTCAAAGTTGGAGCAACAACTGCTATCGAAATTAAAACCGTAGCCAGCACTGCCATAAACCGCTTTGAGAACCGTGCTTTTTTACTCTGCGCAACAGTTACTCGATCCCAATTTCGAGCAGTTCGAGAAGAATCTGGAGAAATTTTCTCCTCTACGGAATTTTCTGATTTTAAATCACGGATAACTTTCCGGGAAAGAGTATCAGTACCAGACTTTTTCTGCCCGAGTGTAATGGGCATTTTTTGTCCGAATATGGTGGGCTTTTTTCGCCCGAGCGTAGCAAGCTTCGTTTCTTTGGGCGTAGTGGAATCAGCTTTCTCGCTCTGCAGTGGTTTCGCCGATTCGCTACGTTCCTGCGCAAAGAGAAGCGATTTAGAGCCTTCCGAATCGTCTATCTGAGAGTCAGAATTCTGTCGCTCAAGTTCAGAACCTAATGTTTCCTGACCAGATAAAGTTGCACGAAGCTGGCGAGCTACTCGCACTTGATTCTTATTTGGCCGACGAACGTTCATAGCTTCTAAGTCTATTGTGCGGAACTGTTTTATGGGGAGAATGGCACCCCGACACAAGAAAGATAATTGTGAATTAAATGGTGCTCTTGATGGCAGACCATAAGAGGCAGACGTAGAGACTTTACAAATTTAAAATTCGGGGCAGACCCGAAAGCCCACCCCGAATTTTACAGATTCGGCGAATCAATTATTAGCAATTTTCAAAATCTTGAAAATTCTTAATATATCTTCGCTAATTCAATCCACACTCAGAAATTACTTTTACAGTAATTACTTCTTGAAGCGTGGGAATGCGCTACGACCAGCGTAAACTGCTGCATCCGAAAGCTCTTCTTCAATGCGAAGAAGCTGGTTGTACTTGTTTACACGCTCGCCACGAGCTGGTGCACCAGTCTTAATCTGACCGGAGTTGGTTGCAACAGCAAGATCAGCAATGAAGGTATCCTCAGTTTCACCAGAACGATGAGAAGTCATCGACTTGTAACCTGCGCGGTGTGCGGTCTCAATAGCATCGAAGGTTTCGGTAAGGGAACCAATCTGGTTTACCTTCACGAGAAGAGCGTTAGCTGCGCCAAGCTCAATACCCTTTGCGAGACGCTCTGGGTTGGTTACGAAGAGGTCGTCACCAACGAGCTGAACATCGCCACCGATGGTCTTGGTGAGTGCAACCCATGCATCCCACTCATCTTCAGAAAGTGGATCTTCGATGGAAACGATTGGGTAATCAGCTACAAGCTTCTTGTAGTAATCAACCATGTAATCGGTGGACTTTACGCCACCTTCAAATTCGTAGCCGCCATCCTTGAAGAATTCGGTAGAAGCAACGTCAAGTGCGAGTGCAATATCAGCACCTGGCTCAAGACCAGCCTTCTGAATTGCTTCGCAAATAAGATCAAGAGCTGCTGCATTGGTCTCAAGGTTTGGCGCGAAACCACCTTCGTCACCGAGACCGGTAGAAAGTCCACGCTCCTTAAGAACAGACTTCAATGCATGGTAAACTTCAGAACCCCAACGGAGAGATTCCTTGAATGAAGGTGCACCGATTGGAGCAATCATGAATTCCTGAATGTCAACGTTGGAATCAGCGTGTGAACCACCGTTAAGGATATTCATCATTGGCACTGGAAGTACGTGTGCATTTGGGCCACCAAGGTACTGGTGAAGTGGAAGGCCTGCAGACTCAGCTGCTGCCTTTGCTACTGCAAGAGAAACGCCAAGAATTGCGTTTGCACCAATCTTGCCCTTGTTTGCGGTGCCATCAAGATCGATAAGGGTCTGGTCGAGTAAGCGCTGCTCTGAAGCATCGAAACCAAGAATTTCTGGTTCAATGATTTCAGTTACAGCTTCCACAGCATCCTGAACGCCCTTACCAAGGTAACGGGACTTATCGCCGTCACGACGCTCTACTGCTTCGAATGCACCAGTGGAAGCACCGGATGGAACTTCTGCACGGCCGAAAGTACCGTTGTCAAGAAGAACATCAACCTCAACGGTTGGGTTTCCACGGGAATCAAGAATTTCACGGGCTGCTACTGCCTCGATGGTTGCCACAGGGCCTCCTAGTTGTAATTTCGACATGTCGAACACAATCCTAGCGCGTATGCGCCAGAAAATTTTGGGACGTTTGAAGAAAACGCCATCTCTTCTATTGTCCTACTGGAACTTATACTTGCGCAAACCCATAAGGGTTAATTTCTAGTTGTTCTCGACAGGAGAATTTTCGCTATTGACCGTCTTCAAAAATATCGCGAATCAGCTTCTCCACAAAGACCAATAATTCTTCGTTCATCGCAATTGCCTCAGTGCCAAAACCAGAAGGACCGCGCCCAAGATTGGAACCAACCGTAACACTAGCCCCACCCAGGCGAGTACCAATACCAGCACTGCTGCCAATACCAGCACCAGCACCACGGACAGCAATAGGCATAGCCACCGACCCGGCCTCTGGCACTGGAATCATAATTGCTCGCACTGCCGGCCGGAACATTGCCTTCGGATAGAGTCGCTTCAACCGTGCCGCCCGGAAGTCAGGTAACTCCACCGGAGCCAGACGCAGATTGCGCCCAAGCACTGAAATCTCAAAAATTCCGTGTCCTGCAGCCAAATCACGCAACTGTGTAATCGCAAATAACCGCTCTACTTCTACTGGAATTTCTCCATAGCGGTCAATCAATTCAGCACGCACTTCCGCCCGCTCTTGGGTATTCTTCGTACCGGAAATCTTTGTGTAAATTTCCAAACGCAACCGCTCCGCAGCCACCCAAGATTGTGGCACAAAAGCATCAACTGGCAATTCCAGTTTCTGCTCCGGGGCTTCATCTTCGCCTTGCGCCTGCCCAGTAAGTTTCGCCACCGCTTCAGAAATCATTCGCAAATAAAGATCAAAACCGACACCCGCAATATGCCCAGACTGCTCACCGCCAAGCAGATTACCAGCCCCACGAATCTCTAAATCTTTTAATGCCACTTGAATTCCTGCACCAAGCTCAGTATGAGCTGCAATCGTGCGTAAACGTTCAATAGCCGTCTCGGTCATTGCCTTTTCGCCCGGGTAGAGGAAATATGCATAGGCCCGTTCACGTCCGCGCCCAACTCGTCCACGCAGCTGGTGTAACTGTGAAAGACCAAGCTTTTGCGCATCTTCCACAATCAAAGTATTGGCATTAGAAATATCTAATCCAGTCTCCACAATTGTGGTGCAAACCAGTACGTCAATATCCTTTTGCCAGAATTGTTGAATCACATCCTCAAGTTGATGTTCACTCATTTTTCCGTGTGCTACAGCAACTCGCGCTTCCGGAACGAGTTCCCCAATTTCAGTGGCAACGCGATTAATTGATTCCGTCCGGTTATGGATATAAAAAACTTGCCCACCACGGAGAATCTCCCGTTTAATTGCCGCCGAAATCTGTTTTGTTTCTTGTGCTCCGACATAGGTCAGAATTGGATGCCGTTCCTCAGGCGGAGTTGCCAAAGTAGACATCTGCCGGATCCCGGTCACTGCCATTTCAAGAGTTCGCGGAATCGGAGTTGCCGACATTGCCAGCACATCAACAGTCGGGTAAAGCTGCTTCAGACTCTCCTTATGTTCCACACCAAAGCGTTGTTCTTCATCAATAATGACTAAGCCCAAATCTTTGAAACGCACTTCCCCGGTAACAAGCTTGTGGGTTCCAATAACAACGTCAATACTGCCGTCTTTTAATCCCGCTTTAATCCGTTCAGACTCTTTCGCGCTCTGGAAACGGGAAAGCCCCTCAACTTTTACGGGGAAGCCAGCATAACGTTCTTTAAAGGTCTCTAAATGTTGCTGACCCAATAATGTGGTTGGGACTAGCACCGCAACCTGTTTCCCGTCCTGCACAGCTTTAAATGCTGCCCGCACCGCAATTTCTGTTTTGCCATAGCCGACGTCGCCAGAGATTAACCGGTCCATCGGCTCGAGTGACTCCATATCCCGTTTAACATCTTCAATTGTGGAGAGCTGATCTGGCGTCTCCACAAATTCAAAAGCATCTTCTAACTCACGTTGCCACGGCGTATCCGGCGCAAATGCATGCCCCCGAGTTGCTCGCCGCTGCGCATAAAGCCGAATCAGTTCTTTCGCAATGGTTTTAACTGCAGCCCGAGCTTTTGCCTTCGTTTTCGCCCAGTCCGTACCACCCATTTTGTTTAAGGATGGAGCTTCCCCGCCCGCATACTTTGAAAGTAAATGCAGCTGATCCGTCGGAATCCACAGTTGGTCACGCGCTCCCCCGCGTTTCGAGGCAGCATATTCAACGACGACGTATTCCCGTTGCGTTCCCTCTGCTCCGCCAACTGTCCGCTTCACCAGTTTCACGAACTGCCCCACGCCGTGACGGTCATGCACCACATAATCCCCTGGTTTCAGATTCAATGGATCAACCGTTTTCTTGCGCCGTTTCGGCATCACCATCTGGCTCTTGTTTCCGCCGCGTCGAACGCGGTAGAGAAGATCGGCGGCGGAAAGAACTAGGAGCTTGTCTTCCGAGCTGATAAAACCTGTGCCCAGGTTTGCCTGAAGCACTTGAATCACCCCGGCACGAGATTCATACTCTTGCACATCATCTTTTACCGGCAAATCCGCTTCACTAAACTGCTCCGCTAAACGCTTAGCTAGACCAGTTCCACTGGCTAACACCACTACCTGCCATGATTGCCGTAATAGTTCACGGATTTCAAGATTCGCAGCTTCAATATCTCCCGAATAGTTTTTCACTTCTTGTAAGCCAAGATTTTCGGAATTATCACTTGCGAAATCTGTTAAATTCCACCAAGAAATACCGCGAATTTCTGCTAACTCGGTGGTCTGTGAAAGAGTTTGGAAAGAGGCTTGTTCTACATCAAGTGGGATTTCCCCTCCAGCTGCCGCGTTCGACCATGCCGCCGCTAAAAACTCAGCCGTGGTATCTAACAATGACTCTGCCTGCGCCCGAATCCGTTCTGGTTCAAGCGCTAAAATTCGCGCATTTTTCGGCAGCATGTCTATTACCGGAATCATTTTCTCAACAAGAATTGGGGCTAGAGATTCCATACCATCCACTGCCACACCGGAAGCAATCTTATCCAGCATTTCGACTGCACCCGGGAATTTCCCTAAGGCTTTTGCCGCTCGCGAGCGCACGTCGTCGGTAAGTAAAATTTCTCGGCAAGGTGGAGCATAAAGCTCTGAAACAGCAGCAATTGAACGCTGGTCAGCAACCGTAAAGCTACGGATCTCTTCTACTTCATCGCCAAAGAAATCAACTCGAATCGGGTGGCTTTCAGTCGGCGGAAAGACGTCGAGGATCCCACCGCGCACAGCAAACTCGCCTCTGTTTTCTACCATATCTACATGTGTATAGGCAGCGGCAACTAAATCTTCTTGAAGTTTCGCTAAATCGTGTTCTTCACCCACACGAATTTTTACAGGTCGAAGCTCTCCAAGCCCAGCCACAATCGGCTGCAGCAAAGCTCGCACTGGCATCACCAAAAGTTTTAGTTCTGGAAACTCTTCTGGATGCGCAAGCTGGCGCAATATCCGCAAACGAGTTGCTACAGTATCGGCACGCGGCGAAATACGTTCATGTGGAAGCGTCTCCCAAGCCGGAAAATATCCGATCTGCTCTGCCGGAATAAATGCTTGAAGCCCAGAAATCAAAGCTTCGGCATCATGATTATTCGCCGTCACTACTACTTGGAGCTGCCCGGAAAGTTTAATCGGTGAATTCTGCGCTGATGTTCTCGAAAATGTTTGCGCGGAAATCGCGAGCGCGGCCAGTACCGGGGTCTGCGCTCCACGCGGCACCTGCACAGATAGATTAGCGGTGTCCTGATGCCGCTGCGCTAAGTCCTGAACTCTGGTTAAAACATTTAGAAGAGCTGCAAGATGTGTCATTACTTTGAACCGTACTACTTCCCCGATTTAAGTTCATTTATTCTGCTTTAAGCGGCTTAAAGCGCGCCACACTTTGCTGCAGTTAAGTTATTTCCCTGTTGTATGCAGCTTAAGTTGCGCTTGCTCAAGACCGTTTAAGAGTACTTGCTCCACGGCGTCGGCCGCATCTTGAATTAAGAACGGGAGCTCTTTGCGTTCAGTGGCATTAAATGCAGAAAGCACAAAATCTGCTGGGTCTTGTCGCCCCGGCGGACGCCCCACCCCGAAACGCAACCGAATGTAATTCTTATTTCCTAATGACTGCGAAATAGATTTCAAGCCATTATGCCCGCCTTCGCCCCCACCGCGTTTCAATTTCAAGGTTCCAAAGGGTAAATCCAGCTCATCATGCACCACAATCAGATTCTCTAAATCGCAGTTAAAATACTTCAACAAGGCAGAAACTGGGCCTCCAGAAGTGTTCATATAGCTGTTACTTAATCCAACAATAACTTGCTCTCCAGGATTACCTGGTGCAATTCCAATCCGTAACGAGGCAGCTCGCGTATTAGTAGCTTTGTGAATGCTAAGAGTAGTCCCCACACGACGGAGCAATTCCGCAATCACCATATAACCGATGTTGTGCCGAGTGTCTTCATATTTCACTCCAGGATTGCCTAACCCAACAACTGTATAAACCACGATTCTCCTTTGTTCGGGAAAATTCTATCTCTCTGCAGGTAATAGTTGTTAAAGTAGAAGTGTTAAAAACGTTGTACAGGAGCTAATCCATGGTGAAAGAAAAAATAGTAACCCGCGAGTCTTTTGGGAATGTTGCAGCAGCTTGGGCTGTTCATGTGTTCACAATGACTGGTGTCGTCTGGGCTGGTCTCGCGACTCTTGCGCTGATGAATAATGAGATTAAGATGATGTGGCTTTGGCTCTCCATTGCATTACTTGTAGACGGCGTAGACGGAACACTTGCCCGCAAAGCAGAAGTCACAAAGTGGGCACCAAACTTTGATGGACGCACTCTGGACAACATTGTTGACTACATGACTTGGACTTTCATCCCGGCTTGTTTCATGTATATGCATCTACCTTTAGGGCCTACTTGGCTCGCAATGACGATGTTCGTGCTCATCGTGGCCTCGTCCATGTTCTGCTACTGCAATCTCGCGTTAAAGACCGATGATTATTACTTTATGGGTTTTGCTGCGATGTGGAATATCGTTGCCGTAATCCTTTGGATTTTTGCGACTCCAGCTGGATTCAATATACCGTTAGTAATTTTCTTGTCGCTAATGACAGTTGCTCCAATTACGATTGTGCACCCATTCCGAGTCGGCACATTAATGCCAGTAAATATTGTGGCTGCTCTAAGCTGGGTTGCCATGACCGTGGTCATGATTTTTACCTATCCAGAACGCCCACTCGTGGTCGAAATTATCTGGTGGATCGGTGGACTTTGGCTCACTGTCATGAGCCTCTGGCGTTCTGTTACCGAGATTCGTCGGTGGCGTAACGGCGCCTGAGCCATTGATTTTGGAGAACTCTTCCAAGTTCAATTGCAATACTTGCGCTAATCATAATAAAGATTACGAAAATAATTTCGGGGGGATACCTTTTCCCGTGCATGAAAAAGTAAACATAAGGTGCAATAAAAGTTATTGTGGCAATAACTAAACCTAATAATCTCATTGTGGTTCTTCGAGCAGTAATCATCTGCAAAATACCCCAGGTATAAGGAAGTGCAGTCACTAAATCAATTGTCCATAGAACCCACACACTTCCCCGGAAATGCGGAATCCACAGTACCGGCACCGCCCTTAAAGCTGAATAAATAAAAGTAATTACGTATACCCAAAAACGCGGATCAGTGAATAGACGTTTGGCTAAAGTTCCGTATTGGACATGCACACCATGCATTCGCAAGATATGGCGAATTTTTACAGGGGCCGAAGTAACATCAACGTTAGTTAATTTTTCCTTTGCTCCCGCATAAGTATTTAAAGCCACGGAAGTCATCTGCTGGACGTTAATCCCCCAGATAGTGGCTTCATTATTTAATGGATGAGCTGCTGTTGCCGCATGATTTAATAATGTTTCTCGCTCAATCGCAGTTGGAGTTTCAACCACCCACATTAATTGTCGATTTTCAATAGCAGTCCGTAATAAAACATAGAAATCATCGCAATTATTTAACTGGTCAATAGTTATCTGCGCAACTTCGCGCTGCCCTAACTCTGCTACTCTCGCAACTCCAGCCGCATGACAAACTGATCCTGGATCAACTGCTTTTTGTAGTGCGGGAAGTTTTAAAGGAACAGTAGGTGAGCCAAGAAAACTCTGCCAAATCTGTAAAAATTTATTTTGGCCATCACTATTTATGCTGGTCATACGTCTATCTTACCCAGATATTAAAAACTGGGCATCCACCTTGAGAATGAATTACCAAGATGGACACCCAGTTTTATGAATACTCAAAGCTGATTAATAGTTTTATTTAAAGCTTTGGAATCAATTAAAATTCGATTATTCTGCCGACTCTGCCGATTCAGCAGAAGCGCTGCTTGCTGAAGATGGTGAGCTTTCTGCGCTTTCCGCTGCAACTTCTGCTGGGGTTACAACTGCTGCAGCCTGTGCCGCATCCACACGAAGGAAGTCAACGTGCTCGATAATGCGGGTTAGTGGGTTGCGCTGAACATCCTTAACGAGTACTAGTGCTTCTTCACCAGCAACTTCAACGGTTACGGTGGAGTTAAGCTTGCCACGGATGCCAAGGTAAAGATCATGTGCATCGAAGTGAACGTGAAGCAAATCCTTGCCCATACCGTAAATCACTGCAGGGGTCCGCTCATCGCGACGAAGCTGACGGGATGCACCCTTACCGAAAGTTTCGCGAATTTCAGCCTTCAAAATTTCAGACATTGTTTTTCTCCTTTTCTCTTTGGTTTGACCTCGAACGGAGGCTAATTCCCATAAGGAGAAATAGACACCGCGTCGATAACGGAAGTGACTTGTGAAAGTACAAAGCCCTTCCCTCGCCGAGGCAACTGTTTAAGTTTAAGCGTGCAAGCTAAAAGCTCGCAAGTTTAGAAAGCGCCATCAAAGAGCGAAGTGACCGAGCCATCATTAAAGACTTCTTCAATTGCGTTCGCAATAACTGGAGCAATTGGCAAAACGGTCAATTCTGGGAAATGCTTCTCTGGCCCAATTGGAAGCGTATCGGTAACTACTAGTTCACGTAGACCACACTCAGAAAGACGCTGCGTAGCTGGACCGGAGAGAACTCCATGAGTCGCCGCTACGATAACATCCTTTGCGCCGGCTTCAAGTACTACTCGCACAGCACCAGCGATTGTGCCTGCGGTATCAATCAAATCATCAACGATGATTGCAGTACGCCCAGCAACATCACCAACCACACGGTTTGCCACCGCCTGATTCGGCTGAGAAATATCGCGAGTCTTATGCACGAAAGCCAATGGCACACCGCCGAGACGCTTACCCCACTGCTCTGCAACCTTGATTCGGCCCGCATCTGGCGAAACAACTACAGAGTTAGTTGGCTCAATTCGAGTGCGCACATATTCAACGAGAGTTGGCATCGCCCAGAGGTGATCCACTGGGCCATCAAAAAAGCCCTGCGTCTGTGCGGCATGCAAATCAACTGACATAATTCGATCCGCACCAGCCGCCTTGAAAAGGTCTGCCATTAACCGAGCTGAGATAGGTTCACGACCCTTATGCTTCTTATCCTGACGTGCGTATGGATAAGAAGGCATCACTACCGAGATTCGTTTTGCAGAAGCTCGCTTTGCGGCGTCTACCATAATTAGCGCTTCCATAATCCATTCATTTACTGGATTGGTAATGGACTGCATGATGAAAACATCGGAACCACGGATTGATTCATCGAAGCGCACATAGATTTCAGAATTTGCAAAGTCGTATGCAGTTACTGGCAATAATTCAATTTCAAGTTCTTTTGCCACTGCCTGCGCAAGTTCTGGGTGTGCCCGCCCAGTTGCTAGTACTAAATGCTTCTCGCCACTGGTATGGATACCGGTCATTGCGCGTCCTGTCTCTTTCGTTGAGATGACTTTCGCTCCGCCACTA
>JAXFDG010000109.1:0-2642 GCA_034173665.1 Arcanobacterium sp. | reverse complement strand
ATTCCGCACTAACAGTTTCACCGGTCTCCGTAGCACTCTTTATCGGCAAAGCTTGCACCTGCTGCGTCTTCTGAAAAAGAAATGATTGCACTACTAAGCCTAGAAGCAAGGAAAATATCAGCACTAAAAAGCCAATAAAGGCTTTTCGATCCCATGCAAAACGATTACGTTTCGCTGAGTCCGCGGCAACACTTAGATCCGCGCCGAGTGCAGCTTCAAATCCTCTATTTCGAAGATGATGCAGCTTATTGCTTGTGCCATCACTAGCCTGAATCGGAATTAACTTTGGTGGAACCCTGTTCATGTCTAAAAGTTAAACAAAGCTAGCTATCGCTCAACTAGCCCCGACATAAGTCTGTGGATTAAATTGCAGAATTCTTAAATGTGGATAATTAGCAAAATTCAAATTAAGTAGTAGTCCCCGCACACCGCGACAACCGACCCCGTGACAGGCGGAAAACTAACACAACCCGCGCACACAAAAACTAAAGCTGCCCCGCTAAATAAGACACTTGCATAAGCAAGTACTTAACTTAAGCAGGGCAGCTGTAAAGAAAAGGGTGCGTAACCTATAAAATTAATCGGCGCAGAAACAAATTACTCCGTATAGGTAATGGTTGCCGTAATTCCACGCTGAGCTCCTGGAGCTAGCTTCACACTCGCCTGCGAATCAGCACGATTAAAAGCATCTGCAAGATGTGAAAGTGGCTCTAACGCAATCGAAGCGCGCTCATTACGCGGTAGACCATCAGAGGTAAACACATGCATTACCGGAGCTTGAGCTGGCTCCTGTGTAATCTTGACACTCGCTGCAGAAGAAAGATCTTGCAGCACTGTCGTAACGACGCCGTCATCGTCTGGAATCAAACCGCGATAGGAAGTATCAATCCGCGTAGTGCCTAAATAATCAACCTCAAACGGCGCCTGGACTCCAGCATATGCAGCTTCACCAGGGCGTGGCACACTGTCAGAGTCAAGGAGAATCTTTGTCCGAGCTGGAATCGTCAAAGCTGTGTTCGAAATTGTTTTTTGCCCTGGAATCCGCACATATGGATGCCAGCCAATAGCAAATGGAATCACCTGATCAGAAGTATTCGTAGCCTCAGCCGTGAATGATAGATGTTCGGCACCGTCGGCACCATTTTCTAAAGAGTAAGTTACATCCAAGTCAAAGGTCCACGGATACCCTTCAGCGCCCGGGAAAGAGTAACGCAAAGTCAAAGCTGAACCAGCATTAACCAATGCAAATTCAGCCGCATTAACCAAACCATGAATTGCTACGCCATGTTCATTGGCTGGGAGCTTATAAGTCTTACCTTCGAACACGTACTCTGCATGCTTAATACGACCAACCCAAGGAGCAGTGACTTGACTTCGTGCACTCAGGCAACTAAGAACTTCCTCGGCATTTACATAGCCGTCAATAACTTCCTTACCAGGCTTCGGCTGCCATGAAACTAGAGCTGCACCATTAGCCACAATCGTTGCTTCTGCTCCGGTTGCGGAAATCAATTTCCAAGCCCGCAAACCGTCAAAGGTGGTCTCTTCAATTTGCGCAATTTGAGAGCTCATCGCCGAGCTCCTTCCTACAATATGAAAAACAGAACTATCTGACATTTACTATAGCTGTTTCCATGATAACAAGAGTGGCCATCCAAAAATTGGACAGCCACTCTCTCAACATTAAAACAGCTTAGAGGCTATTCTCGACCCGATCGATCCATCTCCAACCCGATTACTCAGATCTCCGAGCTAATTAATCCAATCACGCGATGAACTCCGCTCGCTGTCAGCCTGTTTCTGCATGATGCGTCAAATGTTTACGGAACAATGCTCACAAGCTTTGGCGCACGCACGATAACCTTGCGTGGCTCCCCGTTCAAGAACTGTTGTACCCGCTCAGAAGCCAACGCTAACTTCGCTAACTCATCCTCAGAAATTTCTGGGTCAACTTCGAGCTTGTCGCGAACCTTTCCAGCAACCTGCACCACACAAGTCACTGCATCAGCAGCAAGCAAAGACTCGTCAGTAACTACCGGGAATGGCTCACGGGCAAGAGAACTCTCATGCCCCAAACGCTCCCAAAGTTCCTCGGCAAGATGCGGTGCAACTGGAGCAACCATCTTGACTAACGCTTCCGCAACTTCTCGATTTACTGGCTTTCCAGTGAGATGATTGTTCAAAACAATCATCTTTGCCACAGCTGTATTCACACGCATATTCGCGTAATCTTCAGAAACACCCACGATTGTGCGCGCCAGCAGCTTCGCAGTTTCCAAATCGGTAGGCTCGTCAACGATAACTAACTCACCAGTAGACTCATCAACTACATTTCGCCAGAGACGCTGCAAGAATCGCTGTGCACCAACAACTGCACGGGTTTCCCACGGGCGCGATACATCCAACGGACCCATTGACATCTCATAAACACGGAAAGTATCAGCTCCATAAAGCTCACACATCTCGTCCGGAGTCACAATATTCTTTAGCGACTTACCCATCTTTCCGTATTCACGATTTACCGGCTGACCTTGCCAAACATAGCTGACTTCACCTGAACCATCTGCGGCGGCAACTTCTTCTACCTCATCAGCTGGCACATACTGTCCACGTGAATCTGTGTAAGCATATGCCTGCACATA
>JAXFDG010000108.1:0-11107 GCA_034173665.1 Arcanobacterium sp. | reverse complement strand
AAATACTGATGATGACGCACGCATTAAAAAGGCTGCAGAGCAGTACAAAGAATTATCTTGGGGCACTGCAGATTTAATTGATGTACGGTCAGGTGCGGTATTGGAAGCCGGAAAGCAAACAGCAATCGTGGCCCAGAGTCCAGTAGCGGCAGCATCTCTTGCGAAGCGTTTTGCACGAATGGATGACGACGAGGCGGTAATTCTTCGTTCTAATGGCTCTGAGTTTGATTTGCGGGATGTTCCGATTGAATCCTTACGTGAGAATCTCGTTTATTCCGGTGCGATCGCACACCTCTTTCAAGGGCGTTTGCGTTCAAATTTGGCTGGGAAATTTGCGGATAAGCCAGCTCCGCGAAATCTTATAGAACAGGTGCGCGATAATGTTGATGCTGGTAGCGTGGCGCATCGGCAACATGAGTTAAATCCAGACACGCCGAGTAAAGATCGCCTTGAATCTGTGGTTTATATTGCCAATGCTGAAGATGTGGCGCATATGGGCAAGGGATACGAGCAGTATATTGCAGAGCGTGGACGCTCGCTTTCGGGTGGTCAGAGGCAGCGTTTGGCCCTGGCACGCGCAGTTCTTACCGATGCCGAGATATTGGTTTTGGTGGAACCAACATCAGCAGTTGATTCGCACACTGAGCGACGAATTAGTGAGCGTCTTAGTGCGGCACGCATGAATCGAACTACCGCAATCGTTACCAGTTCGCCAATTATTCTCGGAACCTGCGATCGGGTAATTCTCCTAGATGCTGAGGGAAATGTGATTATGCAAGGCGCGGAAAAGGAAGTGGCACAGCATCCGCAATATCGGGAGATTGTTCATCGCGATTTTGCGCCGGAAAACTCAGCAGTAGGAGGACAAGCCTAATGCGTTTACCAGTAGCATCGAGAAAAACTATTTGGCGTAAACTCCGCGAACTGCTAAATCTTTATCGTTGGGAACTACTTGTGACAATCGCCCTGCAATTAGTGGTGGCGATAGCGGCAGTGCTTACTCCTTGGATTATCGGAACCACTATTGATTTAGTGGTGAAGGGAGCCGAGTATGAGCGAGTTTTGCAAAATATCTTATTTCTCGGTATTTCAGTTGCAATTCAAGCAATAGTAACTTGGATTGCTGATTTCCGTGCTCGTGCACTAGGGCAAAAAATCTTGCATGTGCTGCGCGTAGATCTAGTGCAGGCAGTTTCTGCGCTTCCGTTATCGGCTGTGGAGCGTGCCGGAACAGGCGATCTTCTTGGAAGAACTACTACTGATGTAGATCGCATCGAATTCATTCTCCGAGTTGGTATTTCGAAAATTATTACCTTGAGCTTTACCGTGGTTATCACGGTGGCTGCTGGATTAGTGGTGAATTGGCGGCTTGGTTTAATTATTCTTTTGGTTTTTGTTCCGTTTGCGTATGTGCTGCGAATTTATTTACGTCGTGCAATCCCAGCTTATTCTGCTTATTCTGCACTGCGAGCTGAACTCTCAGGGGAAATAACAGAAACTGTGGAGCAAGCTGAAACCGTAGATATGTTGAGTATGACGAAATATCGGCGAGCTCGCGTTTTTGCGATGTTCGATGAAATGTGGCTAAATGACCGCTATACTTCCTGGACTAGAGTCCGACTTTTCTTCCAGACTGCATTAATTCTTTTTTCGCCGATTTTGCTCGTGGTTGTTCTTGGATCGATTTTTATCGGCTGGGGTGTAGCCACAATCGGTGCAGTTTCCACAATCGTGATGTATGCGGTGCAAATCCGCTATCCAATTGAAGAGCTTGGCTTCTGGGCTGATGAATTCGCTTATACGGCAATTGCTTTTGGTCGTATCTTCGGAGTCAATGAAGTGCCAAATGAGCGAGAGTTCACCACAGAGGTTCCAAACGATTCTGGAATCGTGGCAAAAGATTTGAACTTTGCTTATGTTGAAGATCGTCCAGTTCTGCGAGAAGTTAATTTTTCAATAAAACCAGGGGAGCAGATCGCGCTCGTGGGTCCTTCAGGTGCTGGAAAATCAACGCTTGGCCGGATTATTGCTGGAACTGCTGTGCCAACTAGTGGATCACTTCAGGTAGGTGGAGTAGATATCGCACTTTTGCCAGATGAGATATTAAAGAAAACAGTTGCTTTAGTGACCCAAGAAAACCATGTTTTCACCGGGACTCTTGGTGATAATCTGCGTTTGGCAAAACAATCTGCTACAGACGAAGAGCTTCTCGCAGCTCTTGCTGCAGTAGAAGCCTCTTGGATTTCAGAATTAGCAGATGGATTGGAAACCAAACTTGGCTCAGGTGCTCTTGAACTTGCCCCTGATCAAGCTCAACATCTGGCATTAGCACGAATTATTTTGCTCGATCCGCAGGTGCTGGTGCTTGATGAAGCAACCTCCTTACTTGACCCTCGCGCCGCACGCAGTGCTGAGCGAGCTTTGTCTCGAGTAATGGAAGGGCGAACTGTGGTTTCTATCGCACACCGCCTCTATACTGCCTATGACGCTGATAGGGTAGCAGTGATGATTGACGGGCAAATCGCAGAATTTGGGACCCATCAAGAGCTGGTTGCTTTAGGGAAAGAATATGCTGCACTTTGGGCAAGCTGGCAGCAAGGATAGCAAGATGAGAAGAGCGAAAGACATTACATCTCGACATGAGATTCGGATACGTCGTCGGTAATAAAAGATAATCACCACGAATCTGCAGTGAAAACAAATTAAAAGATGAAAGAGAAGCAAATTTAATGAAGCTACGATCTAATATCCGCAATGTGGCAATTGTGGCGCACGTTGATCACGGAAAAACAACACTTGTGGATGCAATGCTTTGGCAAGGTGGTGCTTTTAATTCTCGCGATACCGTTGAGAAGACCGGTGAGCGAGTAATGGATTCCGGAGACCTCGAAAGAGAAAAGGGAATCACAATTCTGGCGAAGAACACAGCGATTACTTACACGGGTCCGTCGGCTGCTGAATTCGGTGCTTCCGAGGGAATTACGATTAATGTTATTGACACTCCTGGGCACGCTGATTTTTCCGGAGAAGTTGAACGCGGTTTATCGATGGTTGACGGTGTGGTGTTGCTCGTGGATGCTTCTGAAGGTCCACTTCCACAGACACGTTTTGTGCTCCGCAAAGCGCTTGAAGCAAACCTGCCAGTGATTCCGGTGATTAATAAAGTTGACCGCCCTGATGCGCGAATCGCAGAAGTGGTGGAGGAAACTCACGATTTATTACTGAATCTTGCAGCTGATATTGACGACGCCGAAGATTTAGATTTTGATCGGTTACTGGAAATACCAGTTGTTTATGCGGCAGCGAAGGCTGGATATGCGGATACTGTGCAGCCAGCTGATGGTGAGCTTCCAGCGAACCAAAATTTGGAACCACTTTTCCGAGCAATTCTTGAATATGTTCCAGCTCCAGCTTATGACGATGAAGCACCACTGGTTGCCCAAGTGACGAATCTGGATTCTTCGCCGTTCTTAGGGCGAATTGCGTTAGTGCGAATTTATTCAGGTGAATTAAAGAAAAATTCCTGGGTTGGATTACAAGATGGGGCCGAGTCACAGCTCCGAAAAGTTCACGTAACTGAATTATTGCGTACTGTAGGTCTCGAACGAACTCCGGCGCTTACGGCATCTGCTGGGGAAATCGTGGCAATTGCGGGTATTCCTGATATTACAATTGGGCAGACCTTGGTAGACCTTGAGGATCCACGACCACTTCCACCAATTAAAATTGATGATCCAGCAATCTCAATGACAATTGGGATTAACACTTCACCCCTTGCTGGAAAGGTTAAGGGGCATAAGCTGACAGCGCGACAAGTCTATGATCGCTTGCAGCAAGAACTGGTGGGTAATGTTTCAATTAGAGTTTTGCCTACTGACCGCCCTGACGCTTGGGAAGTACAAGATCGCGGTGAACTCGCGCTCGCGATTTTAGTGGAAACGATGCGTCGTGAAGGTTTTGAACTTACAGTTGGAAAGCCACAGGTTGTAACAAAACAGATTGACGACGTGCTCCATGAGCCTTGGGAGCTGGCCACGATTGATGTTCCAGAAGAATATCTTGGGGCTGTTACGCAGCTGATGGCAGCCCGAAAAGGGCAGATGGAAACCATGTCGAATCATGGCACCGGTTGGGTGCGAATGGAGTTCCGGGTTCCAGCACGTGGCATGATTGGTTTTAGAACTCAATTCCTTACTCAAACCCGGGGAACTGGTATCGCGGCGTCAATTTCTGACGGCTACCACCCATGGGCAGGAGAAATTGAATCGCGGTTAAACGGTTCTTTAGTTTCTGATCGCGCGGGTCAAATTACAGCTTTCTCACTACAGCGTCTTGAAGACCGGGGAACTTTCTTTGTGAAACCAGGAGATGAAACCTACGAAGGTCAAGTTGTGGGAGAGAATGCGCGCAGTGAGGATATGGACGTAAATATCGTTAAGGCAAAAGAAATGACGAATATGCGTTCAGCAACAGCGGATGTATTTGAAACCTTGCAAGCGCCTCGTACTTTAACACTTGAAGAATCGATTGAATTTGCTTCAGATGATGAGTGTATTGAAGTGACTCCAGAGGTGATTCGGATTCGGAAAGTTGAATTAGATGCAACCGTGCGATTGCGGGAAGCTTCACGGAAAAAGCGTGAGGCCCGTAAATAAGGATTAGAAAGCTAGACTTTTATTGTCGCGTTTAAAGCTGAGTAATTAGTTAAAGCCTAAGTGAAACGCAGCAGCTTATAAAATTGGAGCAAGAGATGAAAAAACCAATTGGAAGAGCAATATTCAGTTTAGTAATTGGTATTTTTGCCGGTGTTCTTGGTTCGGTTGTCCATTTTGGGCCGGTTGATTCGCCGGTGGTTGGACTCATTCTGGCTTCTATTATTGTCGGATCAGGGGCTTGGCTGATTGCTGAAATTGGACGTCTTGAATCTCGGGTAGCATATTTTCTTGGGGTGCTTGGGGTGATTTTTTGGCTTAGTTTTGCTCCACCCAAAGATGATGTATTGCAAGTTTCGCAGTCGGTTTTTACTACGATTTGGATTTATAGTGCGCCAGTAATTACGTTAATTCCAGTTCTTTTGCTGTTAGTTAAGGGAAAGAAAAAGCCGCACGAAAATAACTGAAAGTATGAAAGAATTGCGGTTTATAGATTTGTAATACATGGTTGATGTGTAATCCGATATTTTAGAAGAATTTCATACTTTAGAACGCTTGTGTTATCACTCATAAGAGCTGAAGGCGCGGTAGTTAATTGGAACTCGGTATAGTGGAGCCATGAGCTTTCGCGAACTTAGTGAATCAGAATATCGTAATTTTATTGATGGCTTAACAAAAGTACCTTTTGTGCAAATGCCAGATGTTGGAAAAGCATCTGGCATTAAGATGAAATATTTTGGTTTGCTTGATGAAACTGGAGCGGTGAAAGTCGCGGGACTTGTTCGCTTATATCCGTGGAAGAAGATTTTTTCGCGTGCAAATCTGATTTTTGGGCCGGTAATGGAAACCTTTAATCGTGAAGAAATGTTCACTTTCATTCGTGAATTAATTACAGTGTTAAAAAAGGATCCACGGGTTATTCGTTTGCGTATTAATCCAGAAGTTGAGTTGAAATACTATAACGATATTGAGTTTGTAGGGACAGACGCCGAAGCTGAAAAATTTGTTGCTGACTTAGAAAATTTCGGTTTCCGAAAGCATCCAGGAACTCTCTATACGCATCGTGGGCTGCAGGTGAACAAAGTCTATGTGCGTGATTTTGAGCCAGGGGCAACTTGGCCAGAAATCATGAAGACTTTTCCGCAAGATGTAAAAACTTACTTCAATCGTCTTGGTACTCCAGGCTTGCATGTAGCTGCAGTCGGCAAGGAAGAGCTCCCAGAGTTTGAGAAGATACTTGAACATACCGTTGATCGCCGTGAAAAGATGGCAGAAATTGGCTCGGAGCATTTTGAGTATTATGGACGTTTGATTGAAGCTATGCCTGAAGATGCTTTTATTATGCAATCTTGGGTTGATCGAGCCGAATACCTTGCTGGCGTTGAAGCTGAAATCGCGCAGATTAATGAAGAATTGGAAGGTATTGCAGAGTTTGAGGCTGCACTTCCAGAAGGTCGAACTCTCGCGAAACGTTTTGTTGCGGCCCGGAATGAGGCAAATACAAAGCTAGCTTCATTGGAAAAGCGGCGAAAAGCAGCTTTAGAATTGCCGGAACAAGCAGGTAATAAAATCGTGCTAGCGATGGCCTTATTTATTCGTTCGAAACAAGAATTAGTTTACTTAACAGCTGGGTCATATCGTGATTATCAGTTCTTCCAAGGAACTTATTTAATTCATCGTGTGATGATGGAGTGGGCTGTTAATAATGGGGTCACCAGATATAACACCTACGGAGTTTCTGGTGACTTATCAGAAACAGCTCCGGATCCGGGGATTCTCGAATTTAAACGGAAATTCCGGGGAAATATGCTGGAGTATATTGGAACATTTGATTACTTGTTACAGCCGCTAGTTGCGAAATTAGTGGGCGGGAATGAACTATAGTAGTTGATATTTTCGGTAGTGTGATTTCAGAATAGCTCCGGTAGGATTGCAAGGAGCAAAACTGATTTAATATTCCTCAAATAATGAAATGAGTCAAGCTGGATTATGAGTAACTTCGCTGATGAATTTGCTGAACTAGAAGAGTTCGAGACTGCACCGGAAGTAAGCCCAAAACGTCGTAAGCGAAATTTATTTTTAGGGTTTGGCGCACTTGCTCTGGTAGTTACTTATCTCGGCGGAGCTTATTATCTTGGCGACAAAGTACCTGCGAGTACGACGGTGTCTGGAGTTCATGTTGGCGGATTAACCACCGAACAAGCACTAGCAAAATTAGATCGTGAGTTAAACACAAAAGTTGCACAAGCGCGGACTGTTGAGTTTAGTGTTTCCGAGGATGAGAATTCGGGAAATGTGGAATTACCAGAAGCTAAACAGGTAGATCCGAAAGCTTTTTCAGCGAAGCTTGATGCGAAAGAGAGCTTATCTTCCTTAGTGGGTTTTTCGCTTAACCCGCAAAAAATGTGGCAACACTTTTTCGGGAATCGTGAATTAGAAGCCAAGATTTCGGTTGATTCTGCGGCTCTTGAAGAAACTTTTACGGAGTTATTAGCGCAAGATTTACAAGGTCCGAAAGCTGCAGAGCTTTCTTATGATAAAGAAGCCAATTCTTTCCAAGTTAGCGACTCAAATCCGGGATTAGCTCTTAACGCAAAGGCTTTAACGGAGACCATTACTGAAAATTGGCTTTCCCCGGAGACGTTAAACTTGCCATTGTCAATGACTACTCCTTTTCCAGAAAAAGCAGACTTAGAGGAATATGCGGAAAACACTTTGCAACCTTTGCTCAATGGTTTGCCAATTGAAGTAAAAAATAAGCAATTTACAATCCCTGCTTCTGCATTTGCGCCGTCATTGACGATTACAGCTAATGCTGAAAAGAAGGAACTACAATTTGATATCCCTGCAGAGAAACTTGCGGAAGCTGCTAATGAAGCAGCGAAAGAAGTCCTAACACAGGGAGTTGACGCGAAAATTTCAGTTGTTGATCATGCGCGTGTGCAAATTGCTCCATCTGTTGATGGGGAAGGTGTTGATGCGAAACAGCTACATCAAGACTTATTTGCGGGCAGCGCTCTTCCAGAAAAATTAGTGGCAAAAATTTCTACACAGCCAGCAAAATTTACTACTGCAGACGCTGAGAAACTTGGGGTGAAAGAGAAGATTATTTCTTTCAGCACGCCGCTTTATGGCAATGCAGACCGAATCAATAATTTGACTGTAGGGGCACGAATCTCCAGTGGAGTCTTAGTGAAGCCGGGAGAAGAATTCGATTTAGCACATTTGATTGAAACTAAAACCACTGAGAGTGATTTACGATATGCCGGAGCAATGGTTAACGGAAAAGTCGGGAAAGCTCTTGGTGGCGGATTATCGCAAGTTTCAACTAATAACTTTAATGCTGCCTACCGCAGTGGAATGGTTGACGTAGCCCATAAACCACATAGTATGTGGATTCCTGAATATCCAACAGTAATTGAATCAACGGTTTGGACTGGTGGGCAAATTGATATGATTTGGCGCAATAACACCCCTTATGGTGTTGTTGTAGATATGTACCTAACTAGCGATCGCTTAGTTACTGAACTATGGTCCACAAAGTACTGGGATGTTGAAGTTTGGATTGGTGAACAACGTAATATTCAACCTTCAACTTATGTTAATGATTCTTCCCCTGACTGTGTTCCAGTGGCTCCAGGTGCACGTGGATTCACCGCTGACGCAGGACGAATTGTGAAACTAAATGGAAAAGTTGTTGAGGATTCTTCCTTAACCTGGACCTATAAGCCAACTAACGGGATTCGTTGTGTGGGGTCGGAGCCTTCGGAATAAATAGCGCTAATTAGAATTAGCGACTAATGCCACTGCTGTTTTTCTCTGAGGAAGCAGTATGATTATTGTAGTTCTGAAGAAAACAAAGTTTATTTAACAGGAGAATTTAAATGACTTATGTAATTGCACTTCCATGTGTTGATGTGAAGGACCGTGCTTGTGTAGACGAATGCCCGGTAGATTGCATTTACGAAGGCGAGCGTAGTCTTTATATTCATCCAGATGAATGTGTTGATTGCGGCGCTTGCGAACCGGTTTGCCCAGTTGAGGCAATTTACTATGAAGATGATTTGCCTGATGAATGGACTCCATACTACAAGGCTAATGTTGAATTCTTTGATGATCTTGGTTCTCCGGGAGGGGCAGCAAAACTAGGCGTGATTCCGAAGGATCATCCGCTCATTGCTGAGCTTCCTCCGCAGAACACGGAAGAATAATTTAAACATATTGCAATGCCACTCTTTGGAAGTACCCTCCCAGATTTTCCTTGGGATACCTTAACTGAGATTCGGGTGAAAGCTGCCGCATATCCTGAAGGAGCTATCGATTTAACTATCGGAACACCTGTGGATCCAATTCCAGCAGTGATTCAGAATGCTTTGGTTGATTCTGCTGATTCTCCAGGGTATCCACCAAATTTAGGCTCTGCTCAATGGAATAAAGTAATGCGAGAATTCCTCGCAAATCAACATCGTGTTCGGGCTGCAGAATTATTGATTTTTCCAGCACTAGGCTCGAAAGAAATGGTTGCTTTGCTGCCGGCAATGCTTGGTTTTGGAGTAGAGCATTGTGTGGCTTATCCAAGTATTTCTTATCCGACTTATGAGGTTGGTGCGAAATTGGCGGGTGCGCAACAAGTTAAAATTGATCCAGAATCCAATCCTGATTCATGGCCAACTAATATTTCGTTACTTTGGCTTAATTCTCCTGGGAATCCTGATGGTCATGTGCTAGACGTTTTACAGTTGCGGAAAATTGTGGCTTGGGCTCGACGGAATAATACGATTGTAGTTTCCGACGAATGTTATTCAACTCTTCCTTGGGAAGTAGACTCTGTTCCTTCACTTTTATCTGATGAAGTTTGCGATGGTAATGCAGATAATCTAATTTTGCTTTATTCCTTTTCAAAGCAATCAAATATGGCTGGGTATCGAGCTGCTTTTGTTGCTGGGGATGCAAAATTATTGCATCCTGTTACGGAAATCCGGAAGCATGCTGGTTTTATGATGTCTGCTCCGGTGCAGGAAGCAATGATTGCGGCAGCAACTAATCCAGAGCATATCGTTGAACAACGTGAAGTGTATCGACGTCGTCGCAATATTTTACTTGCAGCTGTGCAAAAGTTCGGTTTACGTAATGATCCTTTAAATCGTGCGGGTCTTTATCTCTGGGTCGATGATCCGAAAGGGGACCGAAGGGCAGCCGATTTGGTGCAGGATTTTGCTGAGCTTGGAATTATTGTGACTCCTGGTTCTTTTTATGGAGAAGATGGAGTGAAATTTGTGCGAATTTCACTAACCGCTTCTGATGAAGAGATTGAAGCTGCTGCACAACGCCTAAAGAGCGCCGTCGGTTCAGGAAAATGAACACCGACTCGGGAAAGCAACTGATTAGGAAAAGCGACTATTTTAAAATGGAACAAGTTTCGATTTAGCTGCAATTACGTGCAAAAAATCTTGACATCAAGAAATATTCTTGTTTTTTACGTATGATTGAGGTAACAATAGGTTAATGCCTCAGCCAGATAATCAGACCGTAAACACCGGACCAGGCTATAAACACCGGAGACGAATCGGGTTATGAATACCGGATACGAAAGGGTTCAGATGGTAAACGCAAAATTAAAGATTGCTGATAAAGAACTTGAGTTGGAACGGGTCTCTGCTGTTGAGGGAAATGACGGTTTTAAAATTGGGCAGATGCTCTCCGAGACTGGCACAGTTACCTTAGATCCAGGTTTTACTAATACTGCTTCTTGCACTTCTGAGATTACATATATTGACGGTAACGCAGGAATTTTGCGTTACCGCGGGTATCCAATTGAGCAGCTGGCTCAGCATTGTTCTTTTTTGGAAGTTGCCTACTTGTTAATTTATGGAAAATTACCGGATGCAAATTCCTTAGCGACCTTTATCCATCGGATTAAACGTCATACTTTATTGCATGAAGATTTCCGGTCATTCTTTACCGCTTTTCCTTCACATGGCCATCCAATGTCTATTTTGCAGGCAGGAATTGCTGGCTTAGGTACATATTATGAAGATACGCTTGATCCGCGTGATGAAGCACAGCGAGATTTGGCGTCAATATTGTTGTTGGCGAAAGTGCCAACAATGATTGCCTATGCTTCAAAGCGCGCAACAGGTCTGCCGCTATTGTACCCAGATGCTTCTAAGTCTTATACCGAAGATTTTATTCGAATGACTTTTGGGCTGCCATATCAAAATCATGATGTTGATCCAACAATCGTGAATGCCCTTGATAAACTCTTTATTCTGCATGCTGACCATGAACAGAACTGTTCGACCTCGACAGTGCGCTTAGTGGGCTCTTCACAGGCTAATATTTATGCCTCAGTCGCCGCTGGAGTGGGTGCTCTTTCCGGACCGCTACACGGTGGAGCGAATGAAGCGGTACTGGAAATGCTAAATGCTTTACGGGAAAGCGGAACTAGTATTGCG
>JAXFDG010000107.1:0-24310 GCA_034173665.1 Arcanobacterium sp. | reverse complement strand
CTAAGCCGTAAAAATCGGCCGCGGGGAGTCATCGCTCGGGAGAACAGGCCCTGGGCTCCGCGCAACGAGACAGAAGGAGAATCATATGGCTCTTGATCAAGAGACTAAGGATGCAATCATCAAGGAATATGCAACCCACGAGGGCGATACTGGTTCGCCTGAAGTTCAGGTAGCTTTGCTCTCAGCTCGCATTAAGCAGCTCACCGAGCATTTCCGGACTCACAAGCACGATCACCACTCACGTCGTGGTCTGATGCTTCTCATCGGTAAGCGTAAGCGCCTCCTTGCATACCTCATGGAGGAAGACATCGAGCGTTACCGTTCATTGATTTCTCGTCTCGGCCTTCGCCGCTGACGAAGCTAATCGGCTCGGACTTTGGTCTGAGCCGATTATCGTATTTCAAACGCAAACACAACAAAATAGCGGAAGTCCTTCTCGATTGGTTTGGTCCTCGGTTATGGCAGGCCGAATACATCTGCAAGGTGCTCAAACAAGTGAAAATCTTCGACTGAGCTAAAGCAATACTCGGACTGTGATCATCGATGACTAGATCCGAGAAGGCAAACAAAAGAAATAGGAGGTCCCATGCAGGGTCCTGATGTTAAGTTTGCCGAAGCCATTATTGATAATGGCGCTTTCGGCACCCGTAAGATTCGTTTTGAAACTGGTTTGCTTGCTCGTCAAGCAGCTGGTTGCGCATTAGCGTATCTTGATGATGAAACTCTCGTGCTTTCAGCAACAGCTGTTTCGGCACAACCACGTGATCAGTTCGATTTCTTCCCACTTACTGTGGACGTTGAAGAACGCTCATATGCTGCTGGACGGATTCCAGGGTCATTTTTCCGTCGTGAAGGTCGCCCAGGGACTGAAGCAATTCTTGCTGCACGTTTGATTGATCGTCCACTTCGCCCAGCATTCGTAAAGGGTCTGCGTAACGAAGTGCAGGTTGTGGCAACCGTGCTTTCGATTCACCCAGATGATGCTTACGACGTAGTTGCAATTAACGCAGCATCGATGTCGACCCAGCTTTCTGGTTTACCATTCTCTGGCCCGGTGGGTGGCGTACGTATTTCTCTCATTGATGGACAGTGGGTTGCTTTCCCACGTTACTCGGAAGAGCCACGCGCAACATTCACCATGGTTGTGGCTGGACGTATCGTTGAAGACGATATTGCCATCATGATGGTTGAAGCTGAAGGTGGAGAAAACGCAGTTGAAAACATCGCTAAGGGCGGCGTTACCCCAACTGAAGAAGTTGTTGCTGAAGGTCTTGAGGCTGCAAAGAAGTTTATTCGCGTACTTTGTGAAGCACAGCTTGAGCTTGCAGCACAGGCTGCAAAGCCAACTCAAGAATACCCACTCTTCCCGCCGTATGCTGATGAGGAATACGAAGCAATCGGTGCGGCTATCGGAGATCGTTTCGAGCAGCTTTGGGGAATTGTTGATAAGCATGAACGTGACGATGCTTTGAATGAGCTTACTGAAGCTCTTGTAGCAGAAGTTATTGATCAGTTTGGAGAAGAGCGTGAGCAGGCTCTGACCTTAGCTGTGAACTCCCACTGGAAGCAGGCAATGCGGACCCGCGTGCTTACCACTGGTATCCGCATGGACGGCCGAACCCCAGTTGAGATTCGGAGCATTTCTGCTGAGCCAGCAATCCTGCCACGAGTTCACGGTTCTGCGTTATTCCAGCGTGGCGAGACCCAAATTATGGGTGTGACCACTTTGAATATGCTGAAGATGGAACAGCAGCTGGATAATCTCTCACCTGTTACCGCGAAGCGTTACATCCACCACTACAACTTCCCACCATACTCAACTGGTGAAACTGGTCGTGTTGGTTCGCCAAAGCGTCGCGAAATCGGTCACGGTATGCTCGCTGAGCGCGCACTCGTACCAGTACTTCCATCGCGTGAAGAATTCCCGTACGCAATCCGCCAGGTTTCCGAAGCTCTTGGCTCAAATGGTTCAACCTCAATGGGATCGGTATGTGCATCCACAATCTCCTTGTTGAATGCAGGCGTTCCTTTGAAGGCTCCAGTTGCAGGTATCGCAATGGGTCTTGTTTCCGGAGAAATCGACGGCGAGCAGCGTTACGTTGCGCTGACCGATATTCTCGGTGCAGAAGATGCACTTGGTGATATGGACTTCAAGGTAGCTGGTACTCGCGAATTCGTAACCGCACTTCAGCTCGATACCAAGCTTGACGGTATTCCAGCTCAGGTTTTGGCTGCAGCGCTTTCTCAAGCTCGTGATGCACGTTTTGCAATCCTTGATTTGATTGAAGAAGCAATCCCAGAAGCTGATGAAATGGCTGAAACTGCACCACGGATTATTACCGTGAAGATTCCAGTAGACAAGATTGGTGAAGTTATCGGTCCAAAGGGCAAGATGATTAACCAGATTCAGGAAGATACTGGAGCAGAAATCACCATCGAAGAAGACGGTACAGTTTTCATCGGAGCAACTAATGGTTCCGCTGCAGAAGCTGCACGTCAAACAATTAATCAGATTGCTAATCCACAGATGCCAGAAGTGGGTGAACGTTTCGTCGGAACAGTTGTTAAGACCACCACCTTCGGTGCATTCATTTCACTTAGCCCAGGTAAGGACGGTCTGCTTCATATCTCGCAGATTCGTCGTCTTGTTGGTGGTAAGCGTGTTGACACGGTTGAAGAAGTACTTAACGTTGGCGATAAGGTTGAAGTTGAGCTTGCTGAAATCGATCAGCGTGGAAAGCTTTCCTTGCATGCAGTGCTAACTGAAGAGCAGCTTGCAGCAGAAAAGGAAGCTGAAGAAAATGCGCCAAAGGAAGCTCGCTCTGGACGTAGCCGCTCTGAGCGCGGCGAACGTGGTGAGCGTCGCGAGCGCCGTCCACGCGAACGTCGTCGGACTCGCTCTACAGAAGAAGTAGTTGAAACCGAAGGTTCAGAAGACTGAGGTAAAACGCTAATTATTCAGTGTTTACGCGATTAAAATCGTGATTTTGGGCGGAATCAGAAAGCTAGATGCTCCTGCTTCCGCCCAAAATCTATGATTAAAACATACTGGATAGTTTTCTGGGATTAGTTAGCTTTAAATAAATAGTTAGTTTTAAATCAAATACTCAGATTTAAATAAAATAGTTATCCTGCGTTAAATTTGAAAGAATTTTATCCACTCGAAAGTAAAGCTTAAGAGTAAAAAAGATGAGGAAGTGTTGTGGAATTTCAGAATCTAAGCTTTGAAAATACTCCAGCGAGTAATGGAAAGTATTTCACACAAGAATGGAGCGAAGGCGCAATCCTTGGAAAACGGAGTGTGCTTCCCGGTGGCGTGCGGGTTCTTTCTGAGTATGTTCCAGGGCAGCGCTCAGTTTCAGTAAGCTATTGGATTGGTGCTGGATCTCGAGACGAAAATCCAGGTGCTGAAGGATCAACACATTTCCTTGAACATTTACTCTTCAAGGGCACTAGTACTCGTTCTTCGCAAGATATTTCGCAACTGTCTGATTTCCTTGGTGGTGCAATTAACGCTGCAACAGCGCGTAATTACACCTGTTATTACGGTCGAGTTTTTGCCTCTGATATGCCGCAGTTACTTGATCTGCTCACAGATATGGTGACCTCAGCGACGCTTTCGCCGGAGGAAATGGAAATTGAACGAGGAGTTATCCTTGAAGAATTAGCTTCTGCTGCCGATCGTGGTGCAAGCGAAGTAATGGATGCTTTGCTGCCATTAGCAATTGGAGAAAATACTTTAGCTCTGCCGATTGGCGGTACTCCGGAAACAGTTAAAGCTTTGGATCACGCGCATCTGCTTGAGCATTACCAGTCTAAGTACCGTCCTGATGAATTAATTGTGACGGCTGCTGGAGACCTGAATCATGAAGAACTCTGTGCTTTAGTTGAAGCTTTGTTGAGAAGTTATGGCTGGAATTTGGAAGATGGAGTTCCACCAGCTGCGCCACGTCGCGGGAAAACTCTGGAATTTACTAATGGCGGAAATCTTGTTGTTCCACATCCAAGTCGGCAAAGCACGGTAATGATTGCTTTACCGGGATTGACTCTTGGCTCTGAACACGATGACACTTTAACTTTGCTTGATTATATTTTGGGCGGAGGCACTTCTTCGCGCTTATTCCAAGAGGTCCGAGAAAAACGGGGACTTGCTTATAGTGTTGGATCTTGGGATCTGAGTTGGAATGAAGGCGGGCTTTTTGGGTTAGAAGCAGCTTGTAGCGAAGAAGTAGCTCAAGAAGTAGCAGATGTAATGCTTGAAACTTTTGAACACTTAGCAGTTCAAGGAGTAACACAAGAAGAAGTCGATATTGCCTTTAATCAGCGGCGTGCGCAACTTGTTTTCTCCAGTGAAACAAATGGATATCGCCGTAATCGTCTTGGATACGCTGAGCTTTTCTATGGGCAATTGCGTTCAATGGACGAGAGCCTTCGCCGTAGCCGTGAAGTAACCCCGCAGATGATTCAAGGACTAGCGGAAGACATCGTAAATGGTCCACGATCTGTAGCGTATTCCCGTTCGACAAGTTAATGTCCTAGGATCGATTTATGAAAGTAGCAGTAATTGGTGCCAAAGGTCGGATGGGTAGTGCTGTTTGTGCAGCTATCGAAGAAACTGCAGATTTAGAATTAGTGGCTTGTCTCGATGCTTCCGATGATATTTCAGTAGGTACTTTAAACGGAGCGCAGGTGGCGGTTGAGTTTACAATTCCACAGCATAGTAAAGAAAATGTGGTGAAGTTACTGCAAGCTGGAGTCCACGTCGTCGTCGGTACTACTGGCTGGACTGTTGAATCGCGCGCAGAGATTGCAACTATCGCTAAAACAGCGGGGAAGAATGTTTTAATCGCGCCAAATTATTCAATTTCAGCTGTGTTACTAATGAAATTTGCGCGACAAGCGGCAGCATATTTTGAGTCCGCAGAAATTATTGAATTGCATCATCCAGATAAACTTGACGCGCCTTCTGGGACTGCAATTACAACTGCACAAATAATGGCTGAGGCGAGGGATACTGCTGGGTGCGATCTGTCGCCAGACGCTACTGAATCTGGTTTAGCTGGAGCTCGAGGGGCTGAGGTATCCGGAATCCAGGTTCATGCTGTGCGGTTACGTGGACTTTATGCTCACGAAGAAGTGCTGCTAGGGAATCCTGGAGAGCAATTAACAATTCGGCAAGACTCATTTAATAGGAGTTCTTTTATGCCGGGAATATTGTTAGGAATTCGGAAAGTGGCAGAGTATTCTGGAGTAACTTGGGGACTCGAACATTATCTCTCTTTATAAGAGCGGGAAATAAAACTCCTGGAATTAGTTATTCTTAAAGCTTCTAGATTTAATCACTCCAGCGTCGTCCACCATAAATGCTGGATTACTTGTTGTGAATCAATCTCAAATTCACGTTGCATCCCAGCTGGTGCAAAACCTACCTCGGTTAAGAGCCGTGGGAGGACTTCGTCACTTTGGAAAACCCACAAATAGAGCTCAGCTTGGGAATGAGTAGAGTGCACAATATCGGTAACTGCCGCAAGCATTCGAGTTTCATGACCCATTCCAGAAAAACGAGAATCAATTTCAAAATTTGTGATTTCAAATTTCGAAATATCGCCTTCATCAGGTGTCCGAGCGATACTTAAAAAGCCATGAATTTTTTCATTACTGACGGCGAGGAGAACGTGTTGATCCGGATGTAAACTCTGGATAGTTTCGGTCCAAGTTTGCGTGAAATTATCGACGTCGAGGAGCGCTTTAGTGCTTGGTTTTAAAGGGACTTCTGTAGCTTTTACGATTTTCTCTGCCAAGGATTGAACCTGGAGTGCGGCAATTACTGAAGCGTCACTAGGGAGAGCAGGACGCACTGAATTTGGCAGCTTTTGCTTCGACGAATCATTTGCTTGAGGAAATGGCAATGCTTTATTCACCTTTTAATTATCGCTGAGTTCGTCCAGAATACGAAAGTGCAGTGTGTTTAGTGTTAAACGGAATTAGTTTAGAGATATGACACAAGAACAGTTACCCCAACGTCCTTTTGGTTCCGTTTCCGTGGCAATGGTAACCCCATTTCATGAAGATGGATCCTTAGATATTCCTACCGCCCAGGCGCTTGCAGTGAAGTTAGTTGACGATGGGTGTGATGCAATTGTGCTTTCTGGAACAACTGGAGAATCACCCACAACGCATCAACCGGAGAAAGATCTTCTGACCCGGGAAGTGCGAGCTGCTGTGGGGAACCGAGCAATGATTATTTGTGGCGCCGGTTCGAACGATACTGCGCACGCTGTGCGAATTGCTAAAGGAGCTGCACAACATGGAGCAGATGGACTGCTAGTAGTAGCTCCGTACTATAATCGTCCTTCTCAAGAGGGTGTTTATCAACATATTAAAAAAGTTACTGAAGCTACTGAACTACCGGTGATGCTTTACGATATTCCAGGACGAACAGGAGTGCGTTTAGCAGACGAAACTTTAGATCGGTTAGCGGAACATCCGCAGATTCTTGCGGTAAAAGATGCCACAGGTGAAGTGGATGCCGGCTTTGCAAAAATGAATCGGACTGGGTTGGCATATTATTCCGGGGATGATTCTTTGAATTTTGCTTGGCTTGCACACGGTGCTTCGGGAGTTGTCTCGGTGGCCGGGCATGTGATTGCAAGTAGTTTAAGAGCACTCGTGGCTGAAGTTGATGCTGGGAACTTACCAAAGGCTCGAGCAGAGTTTGCGAAACAAATGCCGATGGTGGAAGCGATTATGGGCACTGGTCAAGGTGCAGTAATGGCGAAAGAAGCTTTGAAATTAATGGGCGTAATTCCAGATGCGACCCTGAGATTACCGCTTGTGGGAGCATCTGAAGCACAGATTACGAAACTGCAAGATGTGCTTATAGCACAAGGCTATCTTGCTGTGGATAATAATTAAGTTCCCCACGGTCTTAATGTCCCAGAGAATCTAAAGTGAAGCCGTGAGATAATAGGGGAGTGACTGAACTTAATCTTCCTCCAGTATTAGCTCCAGATACCGTTCGTATTATTCCGCTTGGCGGACTTGGCGACATCGGTCGAAACATGACCGTTTTTGAATGTAACGGGCGGATTTTAATTATTGACTGCGGCGTTCTTTTCCCTGAAGAAAGTCAACCCGGAGTTGATTTAATTCTTCCAGATTTCGCTTATTTAGAAGATCGTCTTGATGATATTGACGCCATCGTTTTGACTCATGGGCATGAAGACCATATTGGTGCTGTTCCATATTTATTACGACTCCGGAAAGATATTCCAATTGTTGGGTCTCAATTAACGATTGCACTGGTCGAAGCAAAGTTAGCAGAGCACCGAATTAAGCCATACAGCTTAGTCGTCACTGAAGGCGATATTGTGCCGCTTGGCAGTTTTGAATGTGAATTTGTTGCAGTGAATCATTCGATTCCTGATGCTCTCGCAGTATTTATGAGATCAGCGGGTGGCAATATCTTGATTACGGGTGACTTTAAGATGGATCAATTGCCATTAGACGGTCGCATTACTGATTTGCGAGCTTTCGCCCGCCTTGGTGAAGAAGGCGTAGATCTTTTCATGGTTGACTCGACAAATGCGGAAGTTCCGGGATTCGTACGTTCTGAAGCTGAAATCGGAGGAGTGCTCGAAGGGATATTTGCTAAGGCAGATGGGCAAATCGTGGTTGCCTCTTTTGCTTCACATGTGCATCGAGTGCAACAGGTTTTGGATGCGGCGAAGCTGCATGGTCGGAAAGTTTGTTTTGTGGGCCGATCAATGGTGCGGAATATGGGAATTGCCGCAGACCTTGGATATCTTTCAATTCCAGAAGGAACTTTGATTGATTTGAAAGATATCGAAAATTACCCACTTCACCAGCGGGTATTTATGTCTACTGGATCGCAAGGAGAACCAATGGCGGTTCTTTCTCGAATTGCCTCGGGAACTCACAAACGAATTAGTGTGGGGCCAGGAGATACCGTAGTATTTGCTTCTTCGTTAATCCCGGGGAATGAGAATTCTGTATTCCGGTTGATTAATGGGCTAACTCGTCGCGGAGCAAAAGTAGTACATCAGGGTAATGCTGCTGTTCATGTTTCGGGGCATTCGGCACAAGGTGAATTGCTTTATTGTTACAACATTGTTGAGCCAGAAAACGTAATGCCAATACATGGGGAAGCGCGTCATTTAGTGGCTAATGGTTCACTTGCAGTGAAGACGGGAGTGCCAGCAGAAAACGTTTTGCTTTGTGAAGACGGCACAGTTGTAGATTTAGCTGATGGTGTTGCCGAAATTGTTGGTGAAGTTCCCTGTGGTTATGTATTCGTGGATGGATCTTCTGTAGGTGAAATCGGGGAAGCGGAACTACTTGACCGTCAAACTCTTGGCCGTGAAGGTTTTATTGCAGTTTTTGCTGTGGTCGATGCACAGAAGCGAAAGATTATTACCGGGCCGCATATTCAAGCACGTGGAATGGCGGAAGATGATTCGGTATTTGAAGAAATTATGCCGCAAGTAAGTGCAGCTTTGGCAAAAGCTCTGGAGAACGAATCAGCGGATAGTTATCAAATGCAACAAGCAATGCGCCGAGTCATTGGCCGGTGGGCGGCAACAAAATTGCGTCGCGGCCCAATGATTATCCCAACTGTGATTGAATCCTAATTCTGGATTTTCTGTTAATACGGCGTGCCAATAGGGAGAGCGTCAATATTCCTCATAGTCTTATAAAGACTATGACTATTGCTCTAAAAGCAGAATAATTTATTGAACGCTGGGAGATATTTTGGCTCGGGAACGATCCACTGGTTCAAATGGGAACAAAGGCGCAGTTAAGCGGCCACAAACGCCGGTAAAAGCTGCAAATTCGAAGGGGTCTGCAACAAATGATGCACCTCGCTCTCGTTCCCATGACGGCTGGGCAATCTTTTTAATTGCGATTGCGCTTTTGATTTCACTTCGTGAGTGGTTTCAAATTAATGGAATAGTGCTGGACTTTTTGCATACTGGAGTTGCCGGTGTGCTCGGGCTACTTTCAGTTTTAGTGCCGATTTTATTGGTCCTGGTTGCGGTCTGTATGTTTCGTCGGAAAAGCTTAGTTGAAAATACTCGAATGCTTTTCAGCCTGCTTCTTGGAGTAGTGTCTTTCTCTGGAATTTTTCATATTGCATTTGGCAGTCCAGATCCAACTCTTGATTTCGCTTCGGTACAAGGAGCAGGCGGAATTCTTGGTTGGGTAATTGGCGGCGGAGCAGCAGCACTTTTTTCTGTGTATGGTGCGATTCCATTACTTATCTTGGTTAGTGTTTACGCAGTCTTATTGGCTACGGACACACAGATTAGAGAGATAATTGATTGGTTTAAAGCTCGCAGTGAAGCTCGTTTAGCACACCGTGAAACAATGGCCGAAGAAGCCGTTGTTGAGCCTGAGGTTGCTTCTGGGAAGTTAAAGCCGAATAAACAAAGTCCAGTAAATACTGCTCAAATTTCAGCAGCAGATGAAGAACTTCTTGAGGCGACTCAAATTGTTACTAATCCAAAAGCTTCTGTGACACAATCGAACACGTCGTCGGTGACTCCGATAAAGCCTGCAGCAAATCCTGTAGCTGCAGCGCGAACAACGCCACTAAAGCCAAAGGCAAAAGCGAAATCGGAGTTAAAAGCTCCAAAGTTAGAAAATTTCCCAAGTACTGGGCAGCAGCTTGAATTGGCGTCGAATATTACTTACACCTTGCCTGCGCTGACGATGCTTGAACAGGGAGCGCCACACGTTGAACGTTCTAAAGCAAATGATGACGTCGTCGAAGCTCTCACTAGAGTTCTTGGAGAATTCAATATTGATGCACAAGTAGTCGGATTTTCACGTGGTCCAACGGTAACGCAATATGAAGTTGAGCTTGGGCCCGGTGTGAAAGTAGAGCGTATCGAGCAGCTCTCAAAGAATATTGCTTATGCGGTGGCTTCTGCTGATGTGCGAATTATTTCTCCGATTCCAGGAAAGTCGGCAGTTGGTATTGAAATTCCAAATATTGACCGTGAAATGGTGATGATTGGAGATGTGCTTCGTTCAGATGTAGCTCAGAAAGAGAAGCATCCACTGACTGCTGGAATTGGCAAGAACGTAGATGGACAGTACGTTGTAGCGAATCTAGCAAAGATGCCGCATTTATTGGTGGCAGGTGCAACTGGTGCTGGTAAGTCTTCCTTTATTAACTCGATGTTGACGTCAATTTTGGTGCGAGCAACCCCAGATCAAGTTCGAATGATTCTGGTTGATCCGAAGCGTGTGGAACTAACAATTTATGCTGGTATTCCGCATCTGATTACGCCGATTATCACCAACCCAAAGAAGGCTGCAGAGGCTTTGGAATGGGTTGTGCGAGAAATGGATCAGCGTTACGACGATCTTGCAGCTTACGGTTACAAGCATATTAAAGAATTTAATAAAGCAATTGAAAATGGCGAGCTACAAGCGCCTCCTGGGTCAGAGCGGAAACTTACGCCGTATCCGTATCTTTTGGTTGTAGTTGACGAACTTGCAGATTTGATGATGGTAGCTCCGCGTGATGTTGAAGCTTCGATTCAGCGCATTACGCAGCTTGCACGTGCTGCAGGGATCCATCTGGTGTTAGCAACACAGCGTCCATCGGTCGATGTTGTTACCGGTTTGATTAAAGCAAATATTCCATCTCGTTTAGCATTCTCAACCTCATCATCGGCAGATTCGCGAACGGTACTCGACGCCGTCGGTGCTGAAAAACTAATCGGTATGGGAGATGCTTTATTCCAGCCAGCCGGAGCGCCAAAACCAATTCGTGTTCAGGGAGCCTGGGTTAATGAATCTGAAATTGAGGCAGTAGTAAAGCACGTAAAAGCCCAAATGCAACCGGTCTATCGTGAGGATGTGATTCCGAAAGCGGAACAGAAGCGAGTCGAAGAAGAAATTGGCGATGATTTAGAGACCTTGCTCCACGCTGCAGAACTTGTAGTTAATAATCAACTCGGATCAACTTCGATGTTGCAGCGAAAACTCCGGATTGGTTTCGCGAAAGCCGGTCGAATGATGGATTTGTTAGAGTCACGTGGAATTGTTGGGCCTTCTGAAGGTTCAAAACCACGTGAAGTGCTTGTAACACCAGACCAATTACCGGATGTTATCGCGTTAATTGAAGGAGCTGATGTTGACCTTACCCAAAGCGGGGTGGAGGAAGAGGAATTAGAGCCACACGTCGTCCACGATGTTTCTGAACTAGGAGATGTTGAGATAGCTCGCGGTGCAGATATGGAATCGCAGCCATTTGCTAATGCAGCTGCCGGGATATCTGGGGTTGATACAAGCTTTGGAAGAGTCACTGGTGATTTTGAAACATCTGAAAATTTAGCGGGAACTGCGGTACCAACAGAAAATGCTGAAGCGCAAACTCAGATTTTGACAAATAATCGTTATGACACTGACCCGCTTGCCAATTTCGATGAGCGAACGCAGGTGATGTCTTATTACGACGAAGATGATGGCTCGGGTGAATCAGGGGAAGACGCCTGGCAACTCACTGGTCGCTAACTAAAAAGGATAAATTGATCGCTAACTAAAGAGATAAAATGCTTTTTCTTGAATAAGCAGGGAATTTTATCCGTGGCGCTGTGACACTTTGGCTGAGATGTTCTATCCTTGGAACATGGCTAGCAACACAAATCGAGAAGTCCCGCTTTGGAACATTGCCAATATCTTGACGGTTATGCGGCTTGTTCTGGTCCCAGTGTTTATCGTTGTGTTTTTAGAAGCTGGTGTTGCGAATCGCTGGTGGGCTTGGGCTGTGTTTGCTATCGCCGCAGTAACCGATAAATTAGACGGGCATTATGCGCGAACTCGAAATCTAATCACGGACTTCGGAAAGCTTGCAGACTCAATCGCTGATAAGGCTTTGATTATTTCAGCATTATTATTGCTTTCGTGGCATGGTCTACTTTGGTGGTGGGTCACGATTGTATTTATCGTGCGTGAACTTGGTATTACTGCGATACGCATGAAGATGCGAAAAGTTAAAGTAATGGCTGCTGGAATGGGCGGAAAAATTAAGATGATGGCCCAAGCTTTTGGGATTGCGGGAATTATTATTCCGTGGTTCTCAATTCCCGGGATGCCAGCTTGGGGCGCAGATGCATTACTTTATGCAAGCTACGGTTTGATTGCAGTTGCTTTGGTATTTGCAATTACCTCTGCTTGGGAATACATCCGCGAAGCTTTGGCGCTGTCAAAAGTGCAAACACAAAACTAAATTTGATTGTTGAAAAGGATCCGGTTGTTCCGGGGACGTTTTAAGTTTATCGGCTGAGATGTAAATGATTCTGGAACTTGTCAAAAACTTAACTGCACGAGGGCAGACTTTAGCTGTTGCAGAGTCTTTAACAGGTGGCTTGTTGGCAGCCGAAGTGGTTTCGGTATCTGGAGCTTCTAAAGTCTTTTCCGGTGGAATTGTGGCTTATCGAAATGATCTTAAAGCAAAATTACTTGATGTGAGCTCTCTGGTACTAGCAGAGCAGGGGGCCGTTTGTGCAGAAGTTGCATTGCAAATGGCTGTTGGGGCACAAAATCGATTTGGCACAGATTGGGCGATTGCTACAACTGGAGTGGCCGGTCCAAGTAGTGTTGACGGCGTGCCTGTAGGAACAGTTTTCATCGCGGTTGTTGGTCCAGAGCTGGGAAAGCAGGGAGAAAAACGGCAAATAGCGCAGAAATTTTCTTTTCCCGGAGACAGATTTAATGTAAGAAGAGCCACAGTTGAGGCGGCGATTGAATTAATTATTGGCGAAATTTCGCGGAATTAAGCAAACTTAATGTTGGTTCCCAGGAAATTTTCAGTCATCTTTGGGAACATAAATCTTGTTCGAAGCGTTAAAGCTTTTGGAACGCCACAATGGACAACAATCCGTTGATCGTGTGGTCAAGTTTCACAGATAAAATCTGTGCAGAGATTGGATGAGAAGTATGAACCCAGAATTCCGTACCGAGCCAGTATTGCTCCGCCGCGAACTTGGGGATGTTCTTCGTGAATACCGCCAGCGTCAGGGTCGAACCCTTCGTGAGGTTTCCTCTGATGCTCGTGTCTCACTGGGATACCTTTCCGAGGTTGAACGCGGTCAGAAGGAAGCATCCTCTGAACTTCTTGATTCGATTTGCCATGCTTTGAACGTGCCTTTAAGCCATGTGCTACGTCTTGTTGCGGATCGGATGGATCGTGCAGAAGGACGTCTAACTCCAGCGCAGCGTCGTCAGCGTGAGATGATGCAGATTCCAGATGCAATCCCAGATTCAGTGATTGCTGCGGAACTTGCTGCAATGGGTGCTTAAGTAGAAGCTAATTTTTGAAACTACCCTGTTTTCAGGCCCGCTGATTGGTTTATTACCAAGTGCGGGCCTGAAAATATTGACGAGTATCCGCTTTGCAAAGAGTTGAGAACTTTCTCGGAATGAAGAAACTGATGACTTTTGGGGAGTAACAGTTTTGGAAAATAATGGCTTTTCAGAAAAATAGAGTACTTTTCAGAAAAAGAGATAGAGTAAATGCCGTGAAGCATACAGAATTTTGGGCAGCTTTAGATTATGCTTTTCCGGAAGGTCGGGGGAGAGCGTTATCTGCAGATTTAGTGTTGCCTGGATTGGAATCGCAAACAGCGCAAGAAGCTCTGGATAATGGAGTTCCTCCGTTGAGAGTATGGCACGAAATCATTTCTGAAATGCAGCTACCCCAGGATTTTATTTACTTGCACCGGAAATTAGAACGGAAAGATTAATAAATAATTTCACTATCGGCGTGCCGATTTTGTTTCGAACAAATGTTCGGATATGTTTGCAGAGCAAGAAAAATTCTTTGTCATTTTGTGGATTGTAAAAATTTTCCACAGAAAGTTTTGACTTTGAAAAAGTGAAAAAGACCGTCACTAAACTTGTGTACAGGTGCTCGGAGAGGGCATAAAGTACGAATGGTCTGTTCTATCGGCAATTATTGAGAGAGGCACTCTTATGGCAACTGTAAAACCTGATGATCGCGCAAAAGCTTTAGATATGGCACTTGCGGCTATTGATAAGAATTTTGGTAAAGGCTCTGCAATGCGATTGGGTGATCGAGTCACTCCGCAGGTTAATGTGATTCCAACTGGTGCTCTTGCGCTTGATATTGCTCTTGGAATTGGCGGCCTTCCAAAAGGGCGTGTAGTAGAGATTTACGGTCCAGAATCTTCTGGTAAAACAACTGTGGCGTTGCATGTGGTGGCGAATGCACAAAAAGCGGGTGGTGTGGCTGCATTTGTTGATGCGGAGCACGCTCTTGATCCTGAATATGCGAAAAAACTTGGAGTGGACATTGATAATCTGATTGTCTCTCAGCCAGATACTGGTGAACAGGCTTTAGAGATTACCGATATGCTTATCCGTTCAGGTGCTCTCGATATTATCGTTATTGATTCTGTTGCGGCCCTTGTGCCAAAAGCTGAAATTGAAGGTGACATGGGGGATTCCCATGTGGGTCTACAAGCTCGTTTGATGTCACAAGCTTTGCGAAAACTTACAGGTGCACTTTCGGCAGCGGGAACAACGGCGATTTTCATTAATCAGCTTCGCGAAAAAATTGGTGTTTTTTACGGTAATCCAGAAACTACAACCGGTGGTAATGCCCTAAAGTTTTATTCTTCTGTGCGCCTTGACGTTCGTCGTGGAGAGCAGTTGAAGGATGGTGGTGTACCAATCGGTAACCGCACTAAGGTAAAAGTAGCCAAGAATAAGATGGCTCCACCTTTTAAAGTAGCTGAATTTGATTTGATTTATGGCGAAGGTATTTCGAAGACCGGTGGAATTATTGATGTTGCGGTTGATTTAGACATTATTAAGAAATCAGGTGCTTGGTATACCTATGAAGGCGATCAACTTGGTCAAGGTAAGGAAAAAGTTCGTCGTTTCTTAATGGATAATCCTGAATTGATTGACGAAATCGAAGCGAAAGTTAAAGCTCGGGTTGGTGTTCCAGGATATAGTGATTCGGAGCCCGAAAACCCTCAGGCGGAATAAAAAACTGGAATAGATGAAGAGTTTATTTAGGGAATAATCTCGAGAAGAAATCCTTAAATTAGATGGTTGATTATTCTGAGGCAGCTTATTCTCGCAGGCGAAAGCGGAAATCTACACTTTCGCCTGCAGAGCGTCGCGAGCGGCAAGAGGCTCGTGATGCGGCTAGAACTCCTGAAGAATGGGAGCGCATTGCTCGTGATTCGATTTATCGGCAATTGGCAATAAGTGATCGTTCAGAGCATCAAATATTGATGACTTTAAAACGGCGCCGAGTACCGGAAGAGATTGCTGCGCGAATGATTCAGAAATTTGTTGCGGCAGGTCTTGTTGACGATGAAAAGTTTGCATTTTCTTATGTGAAGAATATTTCGATGGGAAAAGCTGTTTCTCGCCGGAAACTAATCATGGATTTGCGGAAGAAGGGAATTTCTGAGTCCATAGCCCAGGAGGCAGCTCTGCTTCTGGATGATGATCAAGAACAAATAGCAGCAACTGAATTTGCTTTGCAAAAAATTTCGCGGATGCAAAGTCTTGAATCGGAAGTAATTTATCGGCGGCTCTATGGAGCTTTAGCTCGACGTGGATACGGAAGTGGCGTTATTAAAGTGGCTCTATCTGCAGCTTTTTCTGAACTTGAGAAAAGTTCAGATTTAAATGAAGAGTTTTCTGGAAGACTTTACTGAGTGTTCTGCTGAGGCTATCAGCACAGTAAATCTAAGAGTTTTTCTTGAGCCTAGTTTCTCGATACGATTTTCTAGAGAAATCTTTAAAAGGAAGATATAGATGAGCGAAACGACTTTGCCAAAGACATACGCAGTGCGCACACTTGGTTGCCAAATGAACGTTCATGATTCGGAGCGTTTAGCTGGTCTCCTTGATGAAGCCGGTTATTTACCGGTCTCTCTTGTTCCGGAAGCAGCTGCACGAGCAACTGAAGCCGGAGATCAAGGTGCCGATGTGATTGTCGTGAATACTTGCTCAGTACGAGAAAATGCGGCGAATAAACTTTTTGGAAATTTAGGGCAACTTGCAGAAGTTAAGCGAAATCGTCCGGGGTTTCAAATTGCCGTTGCTGGATGTCTTGCGCAGCAACTTCGTGAAGGAATTGTGGAGAAGGCCCCATGGGTTGATGTGGTTCTGGGTACGCATAATCTAGATGTTCTTCCAGTACTGCTGGAACGTGCAAAGCATAATCAAAAAGCAGCTGTGGAAATTGAAGAAACATTGAAAGTATTTCCATCTACGTTGCCTTCGCATCGAGAATCGTCTTATGCGGCATGGGTTTCAATTTCAGTAGGCTGTAATAATACTTGTACTTTTTGTATCGTCCCCCATCTTCGCGGAAAAGAAGAAGATCGTCGGCCAGGGGAAATCTTGCAAGAAATTGAAGCGGTTGTTTCCCAAGGCGCAATTGAAGTTACTTTGCTTGGACAAAACGTAAATTCCTACGGTGTAGGATTCGGAGACCGCGGTGCTTTTGCAAAGCTGCTTCGTGCTACCGGAGAAATTTCAGGTTTGGAGCGAGTCCGCTTCACTTCACCGCACCCAGCTGCTTTTACCGACGACGTCATTTATGCCATGGCAGAAACGCCAAATGTGATGCCTTCTTTGCATATGCCACTGCAATCTGGCTCAGACCAGATACTGCGAGCAATGCGTCGCTCATATCGGTCAACAAAATTCCTTGGGATTTTGGATAAAGTACGTCAGCATATTCCAGATGCAGCGATTACGACAGATATTATTGTAGGTTTTCCAGGTGAAACTGATGAGGACTTTGAGCGGACTTTAGAAGTTGTTGAAGCCTCTAGATTCCAGTCTGCATTCACGTTTATTTATTCTCCACGCCCTGGAACTCCTGCGGCTACTATGGATAACCAAGTTCCGGCAGAGGTTTCTGCAGAACGTTTTAATCGACTTCTTGAACTGCAAAAGCGAATCACTACAGAGGATAACCAAGCTTTGGTTGGTACTGAAGTAGAAGTCTTAGTGTCTGCTGGAGAAGGGCGAAAGGATGCGCAGACTTCACGAATTAGTGGAAGAGCTCGTGATAATCGCTTAGTACATGTGGCCTTGCCAGAAAATACTTTGGAAGTACCACGCCCAGGAGATATTGTTACAGCGACAGTTACTCATGGAGCTCCTTCGCATCTTGTGGCAGATTCTCCACTGCAGGGTGGTTTATACACGCTTCGGAAAACTCGTGCCGGAGATGCGTGGGAACGTATTGAACAGCGGAAAGAAGAGCTTGCTTTAGAAGCAGCCGGAAAAGCTCCGGTGCAGCTTGGATTACCGACGATTATGAAGCGTCCAGGACTATAAATTTCAACACAGCACTGTGTGCGGAAAATGTAGCGATATATAGCAGGATTATTGCTACTAACTTTGCAGGAAACAGAAATTGACTTTAAGAGTTAAGAACTAACTTTAAGAGTTGAGGGGGCTCGTCTTCACCTCAACTTAAGAAAGGCAATAAATATTACGGTGACTGAGCTTTCGAGGTCTGAGGCAAACTCGCAGTTGGAAATAAACTCGCAGTTGGGACTGAATTCGCAAATTTATTGTGTGGTGGGCCCGACCGCGGCAGGAAAAACTTCCTTTTCAATTCGTCTTGCTCAGGCTCTTGGGGGAGCGGAAAAAGTAGAAATAATTTCTGCCGATGCTTTCCAGCTTTATCGGGGAATGAATATTGGAACTGCAAAGATAACTGCAGCGGAAGCGGCAGGGATAAAACACCATCAGATTGATGTTTTAGATATTTCGCAGGCTGCTTCAGTTGGTGCATACCAGAAATTTGCGCGGATTGATTTAGCGAATATTTTGCAGGAGGGCAATATTCCGATTGTCGTAGGTGGTTCCGGGCTTTACGTTTCGGCTTTATTAGACCAGTTAAATTTTCCTGGAAGTTTTCCTGAAATTAGGATCGAGCTTGAACAAAGATTTGCAGTTGAGGGTTTGCCCCCATTATTAGCGGAGCTGAAGTCATTAGATGAACTAAGTTATCAAAAGGTTGCACGAGATAATCCGCGCAGGGTGATTCGCGCTCTAGAAGTTGTGCGTGGCTCTGGGAAATCCTTTATTCCAGAAGTGCCAAGATTTACTAGTGCCTTTGAGAAGATAAAATTTTTCGGCGTTACTGCGCAAAGAGAAATCTTAGCTGAACGAATTTATCATCGGGTTACGCAAATGTTCGTTCAGGGATTTCCTAATGAAGTTGCGGCTCTTTTGGAAAAGGGGCTGAGTGATTCTCCAACGGCTTACAAAGCTACTGGATATCAGCAGGTTGCAAGATATTTGTCAGGAGAATTAACTCGCGAGGAAGCAATTTTTGAGACATCTTTTCAAACAAGACGTCTTGCAAAAAAACAGCTAACTTGGTTTCGTGCAGATTCCAGAATTGAGTGGCTTGATTTGAGTGATGATATTCGTAACGGGAGTGATGAAAAAATTACTTCCGTACTTCAAGAACTCGGAACCCTTTAGCTGAGCCTAATTTGCCGACACGGTATCCTTCCTGTTGGAGCCATTTTTGCAGTGAATCAGCTCCGAGATTTCGTTGTACCACAAAATATCCGACGCCGTCTTCTGCTAAAAGTTCTAGCCAGGTTCGGAGCATTTGGTGGAGTTCTTCTTTCCCAATTCGAATCGGTGGGTTAGACCAAATTAATTTTAATTTCGCTTCTGATTTTCGCAGCTCTGTAAGGGCAGTTTCAGGATCAAGAGTGGAGAAATTTGTGTATCCATTACGTTTTAAATTTTCTGCGCATAGTTCTCGTGCCCGCTCATTTACGTCTACTGCAAGAATCGCTGCTTCTGGGTAGTTGTGAGCCAGTGCGAGGCTTATTGGCCCCCAGCCACATCCAAGGTCAAGAACGAAATCTCCGGGGGAAACTGTAACACTAGATCCTAAAGAAACTCCATTAACCTGTGCCACCTCGGTGGTGGGCAGTTTATGGAGGAGAACTGCAGTGCCTTTATCAAGTTGGCGTGGAGAAAACACCCCGGAGTCGGTGCACACTACGTACTCTTTACCTTGAATTTGAGTAGTAAATTCGAGTCGATGATGAACTGCCTTTGGGCTAGATGCGAAATAATGCTCAGTCACTGCTCTAGAATACACCGTCAGCGTACAGACGTGAGATAATAACAGGGGAAAATAAGGAGAGCACAATCAAGAACACAGAAATACCAACTCCAAATACTGGAGCCGAAAAAGAAAATAAATCAACAACGGCGATTCTTGAAACTCGAGAAGGCACCGCTTTACAGGCTGACCCTGCATATCATGGCACTTGGGCGGGCGATGATTTTGAGCGCGAAGCACGTTCTTCGTTGCGCCGTGTAACCAGTTTGGCAACGGAACGAGACGATAAAGTCGATGTTGAGTATCGTCAGTTACGGTTAGAGAACGTGATTCTTGCTGGGTTATGGCTTGAAGGTCCGATAACCCAAGCAGAAGATTCCCTCCGTGAGTTAGCGGCGCTTGCGGAAACAGCTGGTTCTACTGTGCTCGATGGTGTAATTCAAAAGCGGCAGTTGCCAGACCCGGCCACATATCTTGGATCAGGAAAAGCGAAAGAACTTGCTGATTTAGTGAAATCACATAATGCCGACACAGTGATTGTGGATTCTGAACTTGCTCCTTCTCAGCGAAGAGCTTTAGAAGATATTGTGAAGGTAAAGGTAATTGACCGAACGGCATTAATCCTCGATATTTTTGCGCAACATGCAAAATCTCGAGAAGGTAAAGCTCAAGTTGAACTGGCACAGTTAGAGTATCTTCTTCCACGATTGCGTGGTTGGGGTGAATCAATGTCCCGTCAGGCTGGTGGGCGTGTAGCTGCTGGTGCAGGTATTGGGTCTCGTGGTCCAGGTGAAACAAAAATTGAACTTGATCGACGTCGAATCCGGACCCGAATGGCGAAATTGCGGAAAGATATTGAACAAATGCGTCCTTCGCGGGAAACTCAACGGAGTTCTCGACGAAAGAATAAAATTCCAGCAGCAGTTGTTGTGGGATACACTAACGCCGGAAAATCTTCTTTACTCAATACCTTGACAGAAGCTGGGGTACTTGTAGAGAACGCGTTATTCGCAACGCTTGACCCTACTGTTCGGCGAACTCATACTCCTGAGGGACGCGAATATACTTTGACAGATACAGTTGGATTTGTGCGCTCACTACCAACTCAGCTGGTAGAAGCGTTCCGTTCGACCTTGGAAGAAGTCGGTGAAGCCGATCTTTTAATTCATGTTGTAGATGCATCCCACCATGACCCATTAGGGCAAATCGCGGCAGTTCATGAAGTTTTACGAGATGTTCCGGGAGCTTTAGACCTTCCAGAATTAATCGTTCTTTCTAAGTTAGATCTTGCTGATCCGATTGACATCACAGTGCTACGTTCGAAACTTCCAGGAGCAATTGCTGTTAGTGCTGTGACTGGAGCGGGAATTCCAGAGTTAAAAGAGCGGATTGCACAAATGCTGCCACATCCGCAGCGAGAAGTCTCTGTGTTAATTCCGTATTCGCGAGGTGATTTGGTGGCAAAAATTCATGCCGATGGCACCGTGCGAAGTGAACAGTTTGAAGCTGAAGGAACTTTTATAGCAGCGATTGTGACTGATGAATTGCTTGGAATACTGCAATCAGAATTACCTCAGGATGCATTTTATTCTGCGGTTATACAGGGGTAATTCTGATGCAAGAAGAATCGCCAGATATTGATTTCGATGAGATTTCGGAAGTATTTTCGCAGGTTGTGTCGGAACTTGGGGGATCGCACCGGGAAGGTCAAGCTGAAATGGTGCGACGTGTCTGGGAAACTCTTAATCATGGTGGACGTCTGATGGTGCAGGCCGGTACCGGCACTGGAAAATCGCTCGGATATCTTGTTCCAGCAATCTATGCAGCGTTAGTAAATGATAAACGTACTGTTATCTCAACAGCAACCATTGCTTTGCAGCGTCAAATAATGGTGAAGGATGCACCAATTGTTACAAAGGTTTTACAGCAAAAAACTGGAAAGACTGCGCGGGTTGCATTGCAAAAAGGTTGGAATAATTATGTCTGTCAGCGAAAAGTAGCTGGTGGTTATCCAGAAGAGGGCGCACTTTTTTCCCGAGCAGAAGGAGCTCTCGGGGCAACTGCACGTGGTGAAGAGGTAGTTCGGGCGCGAGAATGGGCGAATACAACTGAATCGGGAGATCGCGATGATTTAATTCCCGGTGTTTCTGAATTTGCGTGGAATCAAATTTCAGTTTCGAAACGTGAATGTATTGGAGAAAGTTGTAGTTTTCGCGATACTTGTTTCCCAATGAATGCTCGGAAGAAAGCGCAGGAGGCAGACGTCGTCGTTACGAATCATTCAATTTTGGGTGTTGCGGCTACAGGAAATCCGATTTTGCCTGAGGTGGATGCTTATATCGTAGATGAGGCTCATGATCTTGCAGACCGTGTTACGGAGCAGCTTTCTGCGGTGCTTTCTAAATTTGATTTAACCGCAGTATCACGGATGATGCGAACTGCGGGTCTCTCTGATTCGGAATTAAGTGAGCTAGGAGACGAGTTCCAAGATAATCTTTCAGAGATTGGAGAAGGAAGATTATCGCCATTCCCAGATCACCTGATTGATTTTTTCTTAAGAATTCAAGGTGCAATGCAAGATGCGTTATTGCAATTGCAGGATTTGAAAACGAAGGATGAAAATTTACTTGCAACAAAGCAAGTGCTTCGGTCTCGTCTCGGTGAAATAAACGAGATTGCAGATTTGGTTTTAGGTGATCAAATTAGCAACGGGAAAGTTGTTGCATGGATTTCCCTTGGGGCTGACGGTGTGGCTCGTTTTTGCACGGCTCCTCTCGATGTTTCTTATGTTCTTGGAGCGGAATTATTTGCTGAGACTGCGACTGTGCTTACTTCAGCAACATTGAAAGTTGGCGGAAAGTTTAATGCGGTGGCAGCTCGGGTTGGATTTTTCCATTCTGAAGTTACGCATTGGGAAGGAGTGGATGTTGGCACTCCGTTTAACCCAAATCGGCAAGGGTTTCTGTATTGCCCTAGTGATTTAGCTGAACCGAATGCACAGGGATATGGGGATGAAACACTTGCAAGAATCGCTGAATTAGTGGAAGCTTCGGCTGGTGGAGCGCTTTGTTTATTTACTTCACATAGTGCTGTAGAGCGTGCGGCAGGATATTTGCGCGAAAATACGGATTTTAATTTTCTTGTGCAAGGCGAGGGTAATCTTGCAGAGTTAATTGAAGAATTTCGCAATGATCCGCATAGCTCTTTATTGGGCACGGCTTCGCTCTGGCAGGGAGTTGATGTGCCTGGTTTAACGAATCGTCTCGTGATTATTGATCGGATTCCTTTTCCGAGACCAAATGATCCATTAGTGCAGGCCCGAACAGAAGCTGCTCGGTTAAGAAACCAAAATAGTTTTATGGAAGTTTCGGCAAATCACGCAGCGCTAATGTTGGCTCAGGGAGCTGGGCGATTACTTCGTTCCAGTGAGGATCTTGGAGTTGTTGCAATTCTTGATTCGCGACTCATTACAAAACGGTATGGCGGATATTTAAGGGCTTCGTTACCTAACTTTTGGGAAACAAGCGATAAGGAATTAGTTTTGAAAAATCTCCGAAATCTTGCGAAAAGACTTTGAGATTGAATTTACAGAGTTGCGATAAATATTTTAAAGCGAGCGCAATACTGTTACGACTTTTCCGAGGATTGTGGCGTGGTCTCCGGGAATTGGTGCGTATTCAGAATTTCTTGGGAGGAGCCAGGAGTGACCGTCGCGCCTCTGCCAAACTTTGACAGTTGCTTCGCCGTCGATCATGGCAGCTACAATTTCGCCGTTTTCCGCAGTTGACTGTTGGCGTACTACAACCCAATCTCCATCGCAGATTGCTGCATCAATCATGGAATCGCCTTGAACAAGAAGCATAAACAATTCACCGTTACCGGTAATTTGACGGGGAAGGGTGAACACTTCTCCGCGTTCTTCGGTTGCGGTTATTGGAGTGCCTGCAGCAATTGTGCCGACAAGGGGAATTACGACAGTTTCGCTTGTGGAGTCAAACTCACTTGTTTGAATCTGAATTGTGTTTACAGTTAAATCTTTGCGTTGAGCGGTTTGTGCATCATTATTTGGAGTTGCAGAATTTTGGGTGGTTGACTCAAGAGAAAGTGCAGGGGAAGAAGTCTGTGAGAAATTAACGCCATTATTGCGTAAAATCTCAAGCCCCAGTTCAGTAATTTCAATCGTTCTAGATCGGCGGGGATCACGAGTGATTATTCCGGCTTTCTCGATTAGGTCTAATTGATACTTAGCCGAGGATGGGGAAGCGAGCCCGACGGTATTGGCAATTTCGCGAACTGTAGGGGGGAATCCATGGCTTTGGATTCCCTCTGCAATACAAGCCAAGATACTTAGCTGACGGGAACTTATTTGCCTAGGAGCCTCGCTCATTTATCCACCTTCTATCTTTACTGGCTTGCTTCTGTTTGTATTGACTTGCTTCTGGTTTCCGCTTGAATCTTCTCAGTTCGCAACAATTGTTGTTTTCTCACTCTTTAACAATTGCTAGTTGTGAAGAGCGATAGTTGTGAAAAGTTTGCGACTTTGAAAATTTGAAAACCCGCACTGCTTGAATTGTTTTATCAAGCATATCTTGCATTTCCCAAGATTTCAAACATTTGTTCTAAGTTATCGAACAAATGTTCTGGACAAATGTTTGAATGTGTACTATTGTTTAGAACAGATGTTCGAGAAAGGTATGAGATGTCTGCAATTGATTACGGAACTTATCGTTCGCAAGCTGTGATTGAGAACCCTCGTGTTCGTTTTGCTGTAGTTGAACCTGAAGAAAAGAATTTGGCTGAAGTTGAAATTCGTTCCGGCGGATCTCGTGCTGTTCCTGTGCAACGTTCGTTAGTTCGCCCAGATCGTCCGCGTTCCCGTAGGGGAGTTTCTTTCGGGATTGTTGATACACCTTTTAGTGCGGTGTCTCCTGATAGTGTTTTGGTTCCTTCACAAAAATCAAAGAACTTAAAAATCTCAACCCGATCGGGTGGTGTTGCAGCTGCTAACAAGGAGATTGGGGCAACCGGATCTTCTCGTTCTGCAACAAATGTGGCTGCATTAGAAAGTCAATTGTTATTTGCGATAAAACTTTTGGCGATTTTAGTAATGCTCTTCGCAATGTTTACCATTGGACTGAATCTTGCTGGATATTTTTCTTACGGAACTGAGCTAGCATC
>JAXFDG010000106.1:0-2379 GCA_034173665.1 Arcanobacterium sp. | reverse complement strand
GGAATTGCGCTTGCTTTTGGGCATCAGATAATTGGAGCTGGCCCATTCATTTCGGGGTTTGCGAGAATCTGGTGGATTGCGCTCTATGTTATTGTTCTCTTTAACATTCTTGCGTGGCGAGTATTTCTTCCTTGGATTCAGAATCGTCAATTTTCTTTAATTGTTGACGCCGTGGTGCGAGAAACTGCGGACACTGTTTCGATTTGGTTAAAGGGACGTAATCTTGAGTTGCTTCAAGCGCGATCTGGTCAGTTTATTAACCTTCGTTTTAAGCATCCAGGTCTTCTTTGGGAGGCTCATCCGTTCTCACTTTCGGCTCCTGTGCAGAAAAATCATCTGCGGATTACGGTGAAGAATTTAGGTGACGCCTCGGCAAAAATGCAGGAACTCCAGCCTGGAACTAGGGTCTTTATTGAAGGTCCATATGGAATTTCAACAGCGGCAGCACAACGCCATCAACAGGCTTTGTTGATTGCTGGGGGAATCGGGATTGCTCCAATTCGCGCATTAGCAGAGAGTCTTTCAAATAATCAGCAGATAAAGGTTGATTTGGTGGTGCGGGCTCGGAGTTGGGAACAGTTGGCATTACGAAATGAACTTGAATTATTAAACCAAAGAGAAAATGTAAAAGTTTATTACCTTCTTGGGTCTCGGCAAGAATATCCAATCGATGAGAATCTCTTTAGTCATTTCTTACCTGATCCAACTCAGGTAGATGTGTATGCCTGTGGGTCTGAAGATCTTTTAGCAGACGTTCGGAAAACAGCAAGTGATTTTGGAGTTCCGGAAACAAATCTTCATATTGACAGTTTTGAAATGTAGTTAGAAAGGAAAAATAATGTCTACCTCAAAATTCTCACATCTTTCGGCCCGTGCAGCTGCTGCTTCTGCAGCGACTCTGGTTGGTATCGGATCAGTAATTGGTGTTGCGGCGTTAAATTCAGATTCGCAAACAAATTCTGCAGCAGAAAGTTTAGCAAATTCTGAAAACACAGCTTCAGATAGCACTAGTTCCGCAGCTGGCTCAACTGATGCAAGTGTTTCAAGTTCTGATTCAAGTTCCAGCGATTCCTCCGGTACTTCATCGCAGCTAAGCACGGATTTATCTAGTTCGAGTGATTCCAGTGCCAGTGGCAACACTTCTGACTCCACCACATCAGCTAATTCTTCTAGTGCGAATAGTGACAGTGCAAGTAGTAATTCAGCAGCTTCTGACGGCACTTGGGATGGTTCGGTTGAAAACACTCCTTACGGACCAATGCAGGTTTCGGTAACTATTTCTGGCGGAACGATTACTAATATTCAATGGCTACAACTTCCAACTGATCATCATTCTGAACGGATTAATAGTTATGCGGCACCGCAGCTAATTGAGGAAGCATTAACAGTGCAGAGTGCTGAGGTAAACAGTATTTCTGGTGCTTCTTATACTTCTGAAAGTTTTAAGAATTCATTGCAAGCAGCTCTGGAAGAAGCAAATTTCTGAGTCGATTTTTCTTTTCTCTTTATCTTAATGATTTGAAATATCTTAAGCGTCTTCGGCATTTTAGGTGGCAAAATGACTTTCAAAAATAATGCGACTAATGAGAGCAATGCTAAAAAGACTAAAGGGTCTGGCTCTAAGAAAGCGTTGGCACTTGTTCGCCGAACTATTGATATTTGGGGCACGACAATCACAATCGATGTGCCTAGTGGAGAAGATCGAAAGTTAACGCAAAATGCTCTTGATGCCGTGCTTCCAAAATTAATTACAGAAGCGCAGCGTATTGATAATTGTTATTCACCGTTTCAACCAAAGTCTCTAGTAACTCAATTGAGAACCGGGAAAATTTCAGAAGAACAATTATCTGATTTCGGTTCAGACGGAGAAGAACTGCAAAAGGTAATCAATAATTGCAAGTCTTTGCGCAGTGTTTCGCAAGGCGCATTTGATCCTTGGCTTGTTCCGGGAGGATTCGATCCTTGTGGTTATGTGAAAGGTTGGGGTGCGCAAAAGTTAATGCAAATTGCTGTGAATGAAGGTTTGCAAAATATTTGTGTTAATGCTGCCGGGGATTTAGCTGTTGCTGGATTTGCTGACGGAAGAGGAGCTCATTGGCAGATTGGTGTTTCGCATCCAAATTTCCGAAATCAACTTTGCGCGGTTGTTGATACTGGTTATCTTTCTCGAAACAGAACTGATGTTGCTCCAGTGATGGTTGCTACTTCTGGCCATTCGGAGCAAACCGGGCATCTTGTTTCGAAAGATAAAGATCTTTTAGTTTTCGATAATTCTGGGGGAGAAACTTTTCTGCCAGAAAATAATCAACAACCTTTGGTTTTGCAGGCAACGGTTTATGGCCCCGATGGTGGCGCAGCAGATGCAATTGCCACAGCTTT
>JAXFDG010000105.1:0-4403 GCA_034173665.1 Arcanobacterium sp. | reverse complement strand
CGAATTGCACTTACTTTATTAGAAACTTTATTTATTGTGCTCTTGGCTTTGCTCTGGAAATTGTGGCAACAGGTTACGGAGAGGGATACTTTCGTTTTCCAAATGCTACAAATTATTGGGGCGGCGTTTATTTGGGTATTTATTGAACAATTACGGAGCTCTTATCCCTTTGGAGGAATGCCTTGGGGACTTTTGGGATTTAGTTTAGTTGACTCACCTTTCATTAGTTTTGCTTCGTATGGATCAACACAATTAGTTGCATTTTTTGCGGTACTCTCCGCATTAGTTTTCAGTAAGATTTTTACTTTTATTCTTAGCCGCAATTTTTTCTCTGCCAGCGTTTTTGGAATTGTTGCAGTGATACTTACCGGGATAACTTTTTTGCCTGGGAAGGTAGATTTTCATAATGCGGAAAAAATTAAAATAGCAGTTGTGCAAGGAAATGTTGAAGATGAAACTGTGCTTGCTGAAGATGAGGATCGAGCATTAATTGTTACGCAGAAGCATATCGATGAAACTTTAAAACTATTACAAACTGATCCGGCAGCAGCTGAAATTGCATTTATAGCTTGGCCGGAATCCGCATCTGATTATGATATTCGGGAAGACGCCGAGGTGCAGAGAATGCTTCAGCCTTTAATTTCTGAACTCGGTGGGACTCCATTGCTATTAGGGACACAAAAATATTTTGCCGATGATGCTCGAACTAATGATTATGTTTTCTTACATAACGGGGAAGTGGTGCAGAGTTATTCGAAGCAACATCCAGTTCCTTTTGGGGAATATCTTCCTTTTCGCGATTTTATTGAGGAGATTGTTCCTGAGGCAAAGAAAATTGTTACAGATATGATTCCTGGTACAAATAGTGCATATTTGGAGATTCCGCTAAAAACTTCGACTAGAGAAAATTTAAAGATAGCGACACCTATCTGTTTTGAAGTTGCCGATAATTTAATTGTTGCAGATGCAGCAAAGGGGAGTGGCATTATTGTTGTTCCTACCAATAATGCTTCTTTTGGGGACACTGGTGAACCTTGGCAGCAATTTGCAATGACGCGCTTTAGAGCAGTGGAAACAGGAAAAGCGGCAATTCAAGTTTCAACTTCTGGGACTACGGGAGCGATCACTCCAGACGGCCGAGTGATGTACCGCACGGGCTTATTTGAAGCTGATTCCAGAATTGTTGAACTGCCATTAATGTTTAGCGACACCTATGCGGTTTCTACTGCGAAATATCGAGAACTTTTAATTAATCTCTTTGGGGTAACTTTATTGTTAGGGGCATTCATTATTAAGACCGCCGGTAAAAAATAACTAACTTATGGCTTAAACTAACGCATGACTTAATAAGAGTTTAAATAAATAAGGAATCTAAATAATTAACTATTCAAACATAACTAAGGATTCAAATAATAAAGTAAGGGATGGAATCTAAATATTTCCATCCCTTACTTATTTAAATTGTCTTAAAGACTTATGTATGAATGCTTAATTTAAGAGTTGCGGCGTGAGCGTAAGCGTCCAGTGCGAAGAAGTTTAATTCGTTCTTCAAGTAATTCTTCTAATTCTTCTTCAGTTCGTCGTTCCATCAGCATATCCCAGTGAGTTCGCTGAGTTTTCTGGGATTTATCGATTTCTTCACCGTGGCTACCAACTAGTTCAGCTTCAGCGCCACATTTACATTCCCAAATCGCTGGAGCTTCAGCATCAGCTGCCAAAGTTACCGTAAAAGTATGGTTATTTGTGCAGGTGTAGGATTCATCGCGACGTGCAACAAAAGCAACACCAGCATCAGACTCTAGAGAATTAGCGCCAATCTTCATGCCGCGTAGAGAACGTTCAACCATTGATAAAATCTTTCATTTTAAAAAATAGAGCATACATATTTTAACGAATATACAGAAATATAGCTATTTACTGATTGTTTATTATCAGTACCGAGCCGATAATGTACATTATGTCAAATTACAGCGGAGTCTTAGATGCTGTTAGATAGCGTTTCGACGTGCACGTCGCTCTGCTAGTTCATCAACTACGGCAAACTGTGGAGTGCCCTGCTCTGCTGGAATCTCCGAGAGGGATCCTTCAACTTCACGCCAAACTCGCCCAAGTGCAATTCCAAAAACTCCTTGGCCGCCATTAATTAAATCAATGACTTCATCATCTGAAGTACATAAATAAACAGATGCGCCGTCGGACATAAAAGTTACTGCTGAAAGTTCTTCAATTCCATATTCAGCTACTTGCTGCATGGCATTACGTGCCTGATGCACAGATACTCCAGCATCGATTAAACGCTTCACTGCTCGTAGTACGAGAATGTCGCGGAAAGAATATAAGCGCTGTGATCCAGAACCGGTAGCTCTTCTGATTGTTGGAGAAACAAAACCAGTGCGATCCCAATGATCTAGCTGACGGTAAGTAATACCAACTACTTTACAAACTGCAGGTGCGCGATAGCCGCTCTCTGTGTCTAAATCAGGCAATAAATCACCAAAGAGCATCTGCTGTGCTCGCTGCGGATGGACGCCATGCGCGGTCGCGTCACTAGTCACGTCAGCCTCCTCTTGTTTTTCCTCTGCACTAGCCTATTTCGCAAACGTCTTTGTTGCAACAACATTCCATTAAGTATTATTGGCGTGTCGTTACGGCGAGTCTAAAGTTAAGCTTTAACTTTATCGTAATTCGACGTCAATTCGCTCAACTAATAGTGCTCGATACAAATTTGTGAGTGAAACACTCAATTCAGCCGCATCGGCTAATGCTCGCTCTTTTGCTACTGGATGTTTTGCACTTAAATCATCTGCTAAAAGATTTATCAAGTTCGCTGCGTGTGCATTAGCAGAGTTTTTCACTACTTGGAGTTGGCGTAAAGGAATTCCATAAGTTTCTAATTGTTGTGCAGTGCGCACAATATCAACTGATTGTGAAGTTAGTCTTCCACGGGCATCGGTATTTAATAACCCAGCATTTATGTATTCATCAATTTTGCTTAAAGGCACTCCGATAAGAGCAGCCAGTTCTTCACGATATAAACGAGTCCCGGGTTTGGCAACGTATTTCGCTTCAGGGCTCACTGCTCGCATTTGTGATGGATGGGCTTCAATAACTTCTCCCCGATCCATTTGTGCAAGCATCTCACGAATTTGTGGCAAACGTGTATAGCGATCACGCTGTTCAATCAAGGCAAAGCGAAGCCGTTCAACCATTGCTCGGGAGAAAAGTCGCTGATTCGAATCTGTCCGATGCGAACTGATCAATTTTTGAGATTCGTAATATCGAATTTTTGAAGTCGCTAAATACGGAAATTCCTCTTTTAAAAGGCGAACTACTTCCCCAATTTTTAATGTTGGTTCTTGTGAAACGTCATGAGGCCAAATTGTGGCACGCTGAGGCGAGCGCGTTAAACGAGCTAATGGATTCATAAGAGACCTTAGTGATTCGTGCAGAAAGTAAGACGATACTTGCCAATCCGAACTTCATCACCATTACTCAGGATTCGTTCGTCAACCAAGTCTTGATTAACGTAGGTGCCATTTAATGATTGCAAATCTTTTACGCTAAATTCTGTGCCATTACGGATGAAAGCAGCGTGGTGACGTGAAACGGTGTAATCATCTAAAAAGATATCTGTATCAGGCTTTCGACCGGCAATTGTTTCGTCTTCATTTAATAAGAATCGTGCGCCCTCATTCGGACCAGAAAGCACAATAAGCATTGCGGATCCGATTGGAAGTGCGGAAATAGCAGCAATATCATCGCCGTCGAGTCCACGAAGAGCAACGGTAACTTCTGGAGCGTTATGGGATACCGCAGAAATACGAGAAGTTTCCCAAACTTCAACTTGGTTTTCACCAGTATTCAAATCGATTTCGCGATTTGTCATATCGCTCCCCTTTCCTCCAATTTACCTGCGCTGATTACTCTAGGATAACAAATTTATAAAGCTCAGCGCAGGTCGGTAAAGAAACTACATCTAGGAAATTTTTGCAGTTCCTTGATAATTTAATGCTTGGGAACTCCAAATTCGCCGCTGTTCATCAGTTAAATCACGAATAATTTTCTTTAAGGCTATGGGCGCATCCCCATTTAAGAATTCATCTATCTGCTGATTTAAAGATGAGTCTTCGCAAACTATCCCCTCAGCATTTAATGCAGAATCAGTGAATGGGAAGAGGCCATACGCCACTCTTTCCGCAATTTCTTGGCTATTATCTGCCCAGATAGCCTGAATCTTGGCAAAATATTCTGACCAATAATTTGCGGCTAATTCACGATGTAGATATTGATTAAAACCATCAATCATTCCTTGCAGAGTGTCATTAGATAGGTCGTTTAATTCAGAATCTAGTTTCTGGGCAATAGACGGTATCTCTTGAGCTAAAGAACTCTTTGCAAATACT
>JAXFDG010000104.1:0-2348 GCA_034173665.1 Arcanobacterium sp. | reverse complement strand
TGGTTAGCTACGTTCGGAAAGGATAACCGCTGAAAGCATCTAAGTGGGAAGCCTGCTTTAAGATAAATTTTCCCTAAACCCTTGAGGTTTGAGAGGCCCCCTATAGACCATGGGGTTGATAGGCCAGAAGTGGAAGCACCGTAAGGTGTGTAGAGCTGACTGGTACTAATGGCCGACCACTTAAAACAAACCCTTTAAAGAAAAACTCGCGTCTACTATACAATATCTGAACCACCACAACACAAGTGGTACAAAAACATGATTCCAAAGCTTTGACGGTGGTCATAGCGGCAGGGAAACGCCCGGTCCCATTCCGAACCCGGAAGCTAAGCCTGCCAGCGCCGATGGTACTGCACCCGCGGGGGTGTGGGAGAGTAGGACACCGCCGTCATCAAAACCTAATTAAAAAGAGCGGGGATAGATACTCACTAAGTATCCATCCCCGCTCTTTTTAATACCACCCCACCAAACTCAGTGCAATACCAATCTCACATCTGCAAACCTAGCATGACTCTTTAATTTCGCTGTAGACTTTTAGTGTTATGACTGATTAGTCAATCAAGTTTTTTCACAATTGAAGCGCGAGGATTTTATGTCTGACTTTAATAATCGTTCAAATGACCGTCGTTCAGGTCAAAATAAATCCTCTGGGTGGAAGAATTCAGGGAAACGCGATAGTTATTCGCGCGAGCAAGGTCGCTCCGACCGAAATAATTACGGGAAAAAACGTTTTTGGAGTGCCGATGATGACAACCGGCGCGATCGCGATTCTCGTTCAGGGGCAGGATTCCAAAGATCTGATTCTAATACACGAAATAAGCGCTTCGGGGATCGCGAACGTTTCGGAAACCACGAACGAGGACGTAACTATTCAGAGCGCAACCGTGACTTTAGCTCTCGTGAGGATCGCTTTACCAATCCTGAAGAAAAGCAAAACACGGGTAGAAGATATCGTGATTTCGGTTCTCGCGGTAATTTTGGTTCTCACGATCGCGATGAAAATTTCGCTAATCGAGGAGAAAATCGCCGTTATAGCGATGGAAGAGGCGGAGGATACCGGAAGAATCGGTTCCGTGACAATGACGAAAATAGTCGTTCCGAGTATCGCGGGAGAAACAATTCGGAGCATCATGGCGGTCGCCGTCGATTTGAAAGAGAATCTCATAACGATGAACTAAATCGTTTTGAAGAAAAGCGTCATAATCGCGACTCGAAAATTCGGAATCATAACGAAGATCGTCAACGTCGCGCTGAATCACAGCGCTTACAAGATGAAATTCCAGCATCAATCACTTCGGATAGTTTAGATGCGCAAACCCGGATGCATCTTCGGAGTTTGAATCGGGAAAATGCAGAAGTCGTTGCCCGTCATTTAGCTTATGCTGGTGAGATGATGGACCTTGACCCTGAGGTTGCATATCGTCATTCCAAAGCTGCATTCCAACGAGCTGCGCGTGTTGATGTAGTTCGTGAAGCATTAGGATTAACTGCCTATGTTACGGGGCGTTACAGCGAAGCTTTATCTGAGTTACGAACCTATCGACGAATGAGCGATGATTATACTCATGTTCCTATTGAAGCTGATGCTGAACGCGGTATGGGACGCTCTGAAAAAGCACTACAGTTTATTGCAGGAGTTCCGCTCGCTCGTTTAAATCCGGAAGCAAAAGTTGAATTAGCTATTGTTGCCTCCGGTGCACGTGCAGATTTAGGCGATTTTGCTGGTGGTTTGAAGAGTCTAGAAAAAATTAAGACAGAATTTTTGTCTCCTGAATTAGCTGCACGTGTGCAACTAGTACGCGCTGATCGGCTGAGTGAACTTGGACGAGAAGAAGAAGCACAAGCTCTGCGTGATGAATGGGAAGCAGAATTTACTGGTGCTGATTTAGATCAAGATCTTGTTTTGGATCTAGATGATGTTCTTGATGACTTGCCAGTGTCTGCAAATTCTTCTCGTTACTCAGAAGAACTAGAGGCTGAATTAGAATCCGACGTCGATGATTATTCTCAATCTGGTAATGCACAAGAGGCAGATAATAACTCAGGCAACAATACAAATGTCACTGAAGAATTCGACGATGTTGCTGAAGACGATATTGATGAATTTGATGAAGAGCTTGAAGCGGCTTTAAATGAAGAATTTGCGGATGAGGACGAAGACTAATGAATCTTGCAACCCAAACTAAAGATGATTTAGCTCTGGCTGATAATTTTGATGGACTTTTTTTAGACCTTGATGGTGTGTGTTTTCTTGGAACTGTTCCGGCACCTTTCGCTCCAGAATCTTTAGCTTCGGTTAAAGAACGCGGGATTAAAACAGTTTATATCACTAATAATTCTTCACGAAC